>JACMPN010000164.1 GCA_014377495.1 Candidatus Sericytochromatia bacterium | reverse complement strand
TCGGTCGCCTGGCACCGCATGGCTTCGCCAGGTCTGCGTTACAGTTTCTCACCGGACTACCCCGTACGCGTCGTCACTGTGCCTTGCCTGGCAGTGCCCTACGGCGCCAGGCTCGGTCTCGTTGATTGAGAGAGTCTCTTAGCACTGGACAGCGGTGGCGACTCAGCGACACCAAATCCGGGCGTTGATTGCTAAGATGGCCGAATGGCCATGAGCACATGACCCCCATCACCGTCAGTCACCTCCCGGATGACCCTCGCCAGACGACCGTCATCGTCAGTGTGCTGGTCGTCATTTTCCTGGCCGCCATGGAAGGCATGGTCACCAGCACGATCATGCCCTCGGTAATCGCCGCCATTGGCGGCATGTCCCTGTATCCCTGGGCCACGGCGTCCTTCATGCTCGCCTCGACCGTGACGACGCCGATCTACGGCAAGCTGTCCGACGTCTACGGCCGCAAACGCTTCGTCCTCATTGCCATCGCCATTTTCCTCGTCGGCTCAGTCCTCTGCGGCGTCGCCGACGACATGGTCCAGCTGATCGCCTTTCGCGCCGTGCAGGGCATTGGGGCCGGCGGCCTGCTGACGATGAGCTTCATCATCTTCGGTGTCCTCTTTTCAGCCGAGCGGCGGGCGCGCATGCAGGGCCTGCTCAGCTCCATGTGGGCCCTGGCCAGTATCGCCGGCCCGATCATCGGGGCCCTCTGCGTCCAGAGCCTCTCCTGGCGCTGGGCCTTTTTCCTGAATGTGCCGATCGGCCTCGTCGCCGCCGGGATGATCGCCCGTAACCTGCAATTGCCCGATGAGCCCAATCGGACATACCGGATGGATTACCTGGGCGTGTTCCTGTTCGTCGCCAGCATGTCGGCCCTCCTCGGCGCCTCGATGGCCCTGACGGCAGGGCACGGGACGGCGATGCTCTGGGCCTGCACAGGCCTGGCGGCCGGCTTGTTCACCCTGCTGATCGTCCATGAGCGCCGGGTCGCCGAACCGATTTTGCCGATCCCGATGTTCCGACAGCCCGCCTTCCGGCTGTCGGTGGCCATGGCGGCCATAGGTACGGCCGGCTTCTTTGCGACGATGACGTTACTGCCGGTCTATCTGCAGGGCGTGATGGGCGCCGCACCAGCCACGACGGGCCAGGCACTGATCGCCATTTCCGTCGGTTGGGCCGTGGGCGCCGGTCTCAGCGGCCGGGTGCTGCACGCCCTGGGCTTCCGCACGCCGGCCCTGATCGGGACCGTGATGATCGTCAGCGCCTATCTGGCGTTTTACTGGTCGAGCGGTGCAGGCATGCTGTGGCCGCTGATCGCCTGCTGTGCCGTGCTGGGTCTCGGGATGGGTGGGATGGCCACTGCCACCCTGATGGCCATCCAGACCTCGGCTCCCCGGGAGATGTTGGGGGCGGCAACCTCCGGCAGTCAGCTCTTCCGCACCATCGGCGGAACGCTGGGGATTTCCCTGTTCGGCGGCCTGCAGCTCGGCTACTTTACCCGGGGGCTGCATGCTCTGGCCGCGCGCAATCCCCACCCCGCGCTGGCCCGGATCGTCGAGGAGCCCCACCTGATCCTGGATGTCGCCGGGCGCAAGCTGCTGCCCCCGGACGTCTTGGTCCAGGCGACTGAGATTTTGGCCGATTCGATCCATCAGGTGTTCCTGATGGCGGCCCTGTTCAGTGCGGTCAGTGTCGCCCTGGCCAGCCGGATGCCCGAGGTGCCCGGATCGGATGATCCGAAGGGCTGATGCCACGGGCAAGATTCAGCCCGGACGACCGATAATCACACCACTGCTGCCACTGACCGACCTGACAGGAACCGTGATGATCCGTCCCGATCTGCCCCCTGCCCAAGTGCCTGAGCTCCCGGCGGCCACACCTCCGGCCAGCCAGCCGCTTAAGACAGCCGTTGAGCCGACGGCGCAGGCAGATCAGCTGACATTGCAGCCCAAGCCCCAAAAACCCTTTTTTGATCACGTGCGCGCCGGATTTAGCCACAGCTGGTTCGTCTCCGAGCAGACGGGACCGGCCACGAAGCAAGGCTACGTCTCCCGCAACGGCCTGCGCCTCGAAGCCGGCCACACGCTTTGGGGAAAACCGGGCGCCAGCTTGGCCGCCACCGCCTCGCTGACGGCGGACAAGGGCAATCTGAGCTACCTCGTCGTTCCGGCCGTGGGTCTGCGGGGCGAGCTGGGCAATGCCAAAAAGTTCGCGGCCGTCTATGCGTCGGCCGCTGTCGGACCCAATTTCGGCCAACTGGACGGCCATAACGCGACCGGAATCCAAGCGCACGCCGCCATCGGCGTGGCCGGCAAGTGCCTCTTCGTCGAATACGGACTCGACAAGGGCACCAACGTCACCGGCCACAACATTACGGGCGGCGTGCGCTTCAACTTCTAGCCCCCCCGGCTTTGATCCTTGGGTGGGGAGCCGCTGGCGCTCGCGACCCGGACAAAGTCGATCACCCGGCGGATGGTCGGATCCGCCTGGACGACATTCAGGGCCTTGGTCTTGAGGCCGGGGTCATTCACGGTGCCCTGCACAAACGCCTGATCCCCACTGACAAACAGGTGCAGGTCGGGCGCCGCCGCCCGGCAGCCGCTGCGGGCCCAGGCATGGCGGATACGCTGCTCCACACGGGCCTCTGCGTCCCGACTGCCGGAGCGGTTCACCAGGTGATCGATGATCCGCCGGACACCCGTCAGCCGACTTGTCACTTCGACGACCTGACGCTGTGCCGACTCGTCGTCCACGACGCCGACCAACTCGACCGTGCCGTGATTGTTCCGGGCTTCGACCCAGTCACCCAAGCGATAACCCTGTGTGGCCAGAGCCCGCGCCAACTCGTTGACGACGCTGATCCCGTCCAGGGGCACGGCATTCCCCTCCGGAAGGAGGGTGTAATGACGCAAGGTCACGCCGGATGGATCCACCGAATGGATACCGGGAAAGCGGCCAATCTCTTGCCGTGCCTGCGTGACGGCGGCAACCGTCGGCCATGTCCCGCGTAAATAGGCCTTGCCGCCGCCGATCATCACGCCCATCTCCCCCGCCTCGTCCCCGAAGGTGTGGCGCATCCAGTCGCCCGCCCGATCCATCAGCTCACCGGGGGACGGCACGGCCATCGCATCGACGGTACAGCTGTTGTCGATTTGCAGATCCGGCGCCAGCTGCCGGGCGAGATCACTGATCCGCTCCTTGGCCGCCGCATGGGGCACCATGCCCGTCAGCACCAGGGTATCGTCGTGGAGCATCACCTGGAGGGCCGCCGGCTGGATCACCGGGTCCCGCCCGCATGATTCCAGCAGGCGGGCCCGCAGATAGGCGAGACGTTCATTCACATTAGCGGACATGGCTCTCTCTCGCAGTCCATTGCACCCTGGCCAGATCGGTCCGGGGGGGCTTGTCGATCGTCAACTGACCACCAAAGGCTTTTTGCAATTCGGTGCCCATCCGCACCGCCAGGGCCGCCGTCGTCGTCGACACCTGCCACCGGCCCGGCGACCCGTTGATCTCAGCCAAACGGGCAATGGGATTGGTCTCCCGGGCCTGCACCTCGGTGGCAACCAGGCGCTGGTGGCGGGGGTCCAGGGGATCGAGGGCAGGCACACCCACCAGGGTCAGTTCACCGCGAAAATCCCGGTCGGCGATGCGTTGGCAGCCGGGGCACCGCTCAATGGTCAGGGTTTCCGGGGCCTGATGCAGCCGGGCAAAGTCGGCTTCGTTGAAATGCCAGTGCTTGCGTTCATACACGGCATGGCAGCCGGCGCAGACCATGACGCCCGCCGGCGCGGCCCCGGCGTCGTGCGGCGTGTCCGGGTAAAGTTGCACGTCGTCCCGGTAGACCTGTTTGAACCGGCCGGCCCGACCGGGCCCCGTCGCGTAACCCTTGGTGCTGAAACGTCCGCCCATGATGGCCCCCCTTTTTGCGTCAGGCATGACAACTCTAGGCGCTGGAGGCCTCGATTGCCTGATCCCAAGGGCGACGGCGGACAGGACGTCCGTGAGGAGTGCCTCCTTGCGGGGAACGACGTGGACCGGGCTCAGTCCCCGAGGAAGTCCCGCATCCAGTTCATGACAAAGGCCCCGTTGGTGTTGGACACTTCGCTGGGCAATTTGATGTCATTGGCGGCGTTCATCAACGATTGTCTGTCTGCCTGGGTCATGTTCGGCCGGGCGGACCATTTGAAATTGGCGCTCTCCACCAGGCGCTGGGTGGCAGCCGCATCGGGCTTCACCAACGCCTGCAACTCGGCAGGACTGCCGGCAGGCCCTTGGTTGGCGAGCATGGCCACGTCCGAGTCCAGCTCGGGCTTGGCCCCCTCGGCCGCCAAAATCCCCAGCTCACGCAGGGCATCGGACAGGGCCCCCTGACTGAGCAACTCCCGGCCCAGCAGGACGTCGGGGAACGAGGGTGCGGGCGAGAGTCTGCCACCGGTGCTGAAGGCCAGCCCGACGGGCTTTTCCTCTTTTTTAATCGGCGAGGTACTGAGCAACTGCAGGGTCGCCGTATCGATCACGGAGAGAATGGGCGTGAACATCGCCGGCTCGTCCTGATAGGTCATCACGGCGAGAAAACGGCCATTGGCGGAAATAGCCAGCAGGTCGGTCGGATCGTCCACGTCGCTGAACCGCTTGCCGGGCAGCAGGACCCGGCCCGTCGCCTGCATATCCCCCGTCCGCACGGCCTGGATGGCCGGATCGCCATGACCAATGAGCATGTACAGCTGATGGCCGTCCAGGCTGACGACGAGGTTGCTGGCCAAACCGACGTCCTGATAGAGGCGCTCCAGCTCGTGGGTCTGCAGCCGGATGACGACGAGGTCGGGACTCTGGCCATCGGTGGCATAGAGCGTCCGGGTCGCCGAGGCATAGGCGACGTTGATCGCCTTGCGGCTGCCGGCCGGTCGCATCGTCAGCTCGGCACTGATCTTGGTCAGCGTGGGTTCGATCAGCAACAGCTTGCCGGAGGCCCGATCCGTCACGGCGACGGACTCGCCGGGGCCGTTTGGCAGGTACAGGTCCAGCGGCCAGTGCGGACCATCCATGGCCGGCAAGCGCTCATCGAGCCAGGCGCCGACGGCATAGAGCCTGCCTTCGTAGCTGAACTCGCCCCCGCTCTCGCCCAGGTAGGGCCCCCAGAGCGACTGCCGCGCCACCACCTGCTGGAACTGTCCCGTCTCCCCGTCGAACAGGGCCATCACATCGGGGCTGTAAGGCACCCAACCCCGGGGCGGCGGCGGCAGATCGGCGAGGTCCAGCCCGTTCTGGGGGCGGCCATCGTGGGCATCCAGACCGATCTGGGCCTGATCGCGGCTGATCCGGTAAGCCAGCTCACCGGCGCCCAGCCTCCGGAGCAGGTAGTATTGCAGGGCGCGCAAAAGGTGCGCCTGACTGACAAGCCCCTTCCGGAGGAGCAATTGAGCCAAAGCATATGGATCGGCAGCAGTCATGGGCATCAGTGGGTCACCACGGTCGGCGGATGGGCATGAGGTCAGTATGCCAGGATTGGCGTGTGTCGGGCAGTCATCGGGCGCACGTCTGGAAACCCATGCGGGCCCTGTGCCGGGGCGCCCTCACGGTCTGGCTGCTGGCGACCCTGTCGGCATGTGAGCCCCATGGGCTCGTCGCCTGGCAGATCGACGGCATTGACGACGGGCGGATCACCCTGGCGCCGTTGCAGAGTGCCGAGGCCCTCTCGCTGCTGGTGACGGGGGCGACTTCTGGTCGGAAGAACGCCGAAGGCAAGTGGATCGAAGACATCCTGCAGGCGATCAACCCCAGTTCCGGCAAGCTGATCTGGCGGTTCAAGGCCTCCGGCCATTTGGTCGGACCGGCCCGTTTCGCCGAGGGCAAAGTCTACGTCGGCACCCAATCGGGCTACGTCCATTGCCTGACTGCCAGCACCGGCAAGGAACTCTGGCGCAGCTATTGCCTGTTTCCTGTGACGACGCCGGTCACGGTCGCCTACGGCAAAATCTTCCTGGGCACCGAGGACGGCACGATCCGGGCCCTGAGCGCCAAAACCGGAGAAGACGCCTGGCGGTACAAAGTCAAGCGGGCTGCCGAAGGGCCAATCGCAGCCAGTTACGGCCGGATCTTTTTCGGCACCTGGGACCAACACCTGTATGCCCTGGAAGGGCGCACCGGCCAGCTCGCCTGGCGCTTTTCAACCGGCGGCCTGCTGGGTCGCTCGGGTCCCGTCGCCGGCTACGGCAAGGTCTACATCGGCAGCTGGAGCAGCCAGGTCTATGCCGTCAATGCCCAGGACGGATCGACGGACTGGCAGATGGCGATCAAGGGATTGCCCGACGGGTCGTCCCCCGCCCTTGCGGATGGGGTGCTTTATATTGGGACGACAGAAAAGCAGCTCTATGCCATCGACGCCAAAAAAGGCAAATCGAATTGGGTCTACACGGCCCGGGACGCGATCCACGGCACGCCGGCGATCACAGCTAACCGGGTCTTCACCACCAGCCGCGACGGGCGGATGATCGCCCTCGATCGCAAGACGGGCAAGGCGATCTGGGAGTACCCGACCAAATACCAGATCAGCGGCTCGCCGGCCGTCTACAACCACCTGGTTTTTTTCGGCACGCATGAACGCAAGCTTTACGGCCTGTATGACCACGACATGGGCCCGATCCTCTGGGCGCACTCCAGCGGCGATCCGGCCGGCCGCCGGCAGGAAAAGGAAACCAGCGACTTCGCCAAACTCGTCAGCCGGCTTTCCGTCGCCTGGTGGGAACCCATCAAGACCGAGATGGGACTCTAGCCGGGTCAGGCTCTGGGCGGCGCCACCCGCCGGCATCGTCGCTATACTGCCTGGACACGAGTGGGAAAGGAGCCCCGTCATTTCCGGACATTCAAAATGGGCCACCATCAAACGTGACAAGGCCAAAAACGACTCCGCCCGCGGTGCCAGCTTCACCAAGGTAGCCCGCGAAGTGATCATTGCCTCCAAGCTCGGTGGCACCGACCCGGAATCCAATTTTCGGCTGCGCACGGCGATCACCAAGGCCAAGGCCGTCGGCATGCCCGCCGACAACATCAAACGGGCCATTGCCCGAGGCCAGGGTGCCGAGGACGAAGAGCGGGTCGAGGAGATCCAGTACGAGGGCTTTGGCCCCGGTGGCGTGGCCGTTATCGTCCAGGCCGTGCCGGGCAACCGCAACCGCACCGCCTCGGACGTCCGCCACTTTTTCAGCAAATACGGCGGCAACATGGGCGAGACCGGCTGTGTCGGCTGGATGTTCCAGCAGCGCGGCGTCCTCCGCCTCGTCGGTGAGTCCCTCGATGTCGACACTGTGATGCTGGCTGCAGCAGATGCCGGGGCCGAGGACATCCGGGAAAGCGACGACTCGATCGAGGTGGTCACCAACCCCGACGATCTCGAGGCCGTGCACAAGGCCCTGAGCGTGGCCGGCCTGGAGGCCGAAAGTGCCGATCTGGCCCTGCTGCCGACGAACACCGTCGACGTCGATGACCCCGACGTGGCCAAGAAGCTGTTCCGGATGTTGGACGCCATGGAAAATCACGACGATGTTCAGGCGGTGTACTGCAACTTCGAAATGAGCGACGCCTTGCTGGCGACAGCCTCTTCCTGAGCCGCTTCCATTCGCCTTTCCCTCCGGCAGGATTGTGGAAAAGGCGATCCTGCCGGTCGACGCGTATAGACCTCGTTACACGGCATGTGTCAGCATGTAAACAGATCGGGAATGTAGCAATCGTTCGCCCACTCTCTGCAGAAGGATCCCCGCCATGAACAAGATTTTCACCCGCACACTTGCCGCCGTTTCAGCCGTTCTGATCTGTGCCGGGACGGCAACTGCCACGACGATGCCGAAGGCCGACATCCAACAAGGCAGGAACTACTTCGGTATCGGCTTGGGCGGACCCAGCCTGTCCCTGGACTTCGGCCTGACGAACAAGTTCTCGCTCGGCGCCTCCGCCAGCTTGAACTACCTCTGGCGTTATGCCGGCGGCCGCAATGCGGTGACCGGCTACCAGTGGTATGTGCCCCGGTTCGACATCCGTGGCCTATATCAGTTTATCGAGGGCGGCAGCAACGGTCTGAGCGTTGCCGGCATCTTCGGCATCGTCGGAGACCCGTCTCAGGCCTTCGGCAGCGGCGACTGGGGCCCTGAGCTGGGCATCGGTCTGAGCTATCCCTTCACCCCGACGATTACCGGCCGGGCCAACCTCGTTGCCGGTTACGGCGGTCGCTTCTTCGCAGCCCCGGCCAGCGGCCTCGAGTTGGCCTTCAAGCTGCAGCCGAACATGGAACTCGCCATCGCCGCTAACGGTAACGGCGATCTGTTGGGCTTGCGCATCGGGTTCTGATATCGTGCAGGCGCAGGTGGGCTTGGTTTCTCCGGCCCGCCTGATCATGCATGATGTTACGGCCGGATGCATGCATCCGGCCGATCCTGGCGTTCCGGAGGGTCTTGCTTGGCAGTCCAAATGCAGCACGCAAGGACATCGACGATGATGATTGCGGCTTTGTGGCAGGCGCCGACGTGAGCCGGGCGAAACCGCCGACCGTCGACGTGCGGCGGATGTCCCACGAGGACCTGCTGGACGTCATCGATCTCTATGCCGTCCCGGGGGCTCACCCCAAATGGGACATGGCGGCCCTGCTGTCCCAGCTGGCGTGCTTTCCCCACGGCCAGTTCGTCGCCGAACACCGGGGCACCGGCGAAATCCTCGGTGCCGCCAGCTCGCTGATCCTCACCGAGGCGGCCGCACCAAAATCCGGCCCCTGGCTGGATCCCTGTGCCCGGGGTGATTTTACCGGCCATGATCCGGAGCACGGGGCGGTCCTTTGGGCCCCCAGCCTCGTCACCGTCACCGAAGCCGACTGGCAGGACACGGCGATCGCCCTAGACGATGCCCGCCGGGCGTTGGCAGAACGGTTGGGGATGACCGCCGTGCTGATACCCGTGCGGCTGAGCGGGAGTGGCGGCTCTGCCCTGAACGCCCCGCCGGAGCGCTTCGCCAAATCGGTTAACGCCGGCAAGGTGGCAGAGCCACTGTTGCGTCTGCTGCTCAAACAGGGCTACATCCTCCAGGGTGCCCTCGTCGATGCCGATGCCGTATCGGGGACCGTCACACAGGAGGCCCATGTGGCCGTCGTCGCATGGCGCAATCCGCATGCCGGCAAGCGGTGGCTCGATCGTCACGCCACCCATTTCCTGCAGCCGGATGTCGACTCCCTTTAGGGCCATTGGCCCGTGGCCCGGAGACGCTACGGGGCCTATCGGGCAGTGACATCTTTGCGGTATGGTGTGCAAGTCTTGGCGCTTGGCCGTTTGCCGATGCGGACCGGGACCGTTGTCCTTCTGTTGTCCGGATTTCACCACTGACTTTGTCCCCGATGCGTACGATGGCCTGCCTCCTCGCCAGCCTGATCCTGGCTGTTCCGGCGGCATGGGCCCAAGAAGCACCGGCGACGTCCGCAGCGCCGGAGAGCGAAGAGTTCACGCTTGACGACTTTCTGAGCGGCAATGTCGTGTCGGCGACCAAGACTGCCCAGACCCTCCGGGAAGCGCCTGCCATCATCGAGGTGATCACCAGGCGGGACATCCGGGAGCGCCAGTATCATTCCGTCGCCGAAGCCGTGCGGACCGTGCCTGGCTTTGCGGTGCTTTACGATTACGCCAACTACAACGTCGGCGTCCGGGGCATCAACGGGGGCCTGCGGGCTGGGAGCCGGATCATCAAGGTGATGATCAACAACCAGCCGATCGCCTTGCGGACGGACGCATCCAACTTTTTGGGTCCCGAGCTGATCCCCATGGACATGATCAAACGCATCGAGATCATCCGTGGTCCCGGATCGGCCCTCTATGGGGCGGACGCCTACCTCGGCGTGATCAACATCGTCACCCGGTCGGGCGAGGACCTGTCCGGCGGCCAGGCGACCCTGACGGGCACGACGTTCGCCAAGGGCGGCGGTGGGGCGTCCCTCTCCCTGGGGCAGTTCGGCGAGGCATTCGGCAAGACGTACGATGCGGCCATCTCCGGGTATCTCGGCTACGCCGACCGCTCCGGACTCGGGGTGGCGGATTCCTCGCCGCTAAAGTCCACCTTCGACGGCCAGTCGACTTCGGCCGATCTGAACCGGCCGAAGTCCGCCTTCGGCTCGCTGAGCTATGGCGACGAGCAGTTGGGCACCTTCAATTTTACCGGCAGCTTCCAGCAGCAGAGCAGCAGCGGCAAGTTTCTGGACTGGAGCATCGGCCAAAAGCTCCTGGACAGCCAAAACCAGCTGAACGTGGACAACCTGTTCCTGCGGGGCGCCTACGAAAAGTCGCTGCTGGACAACCTGGTGCTCACGGTGGGCTCTGCCTACGTGCGGGGCGGGCCGAACGCCGGCGATCGCCTGGACATTGGCAAGCAGTATTATGATCAGCTGCGCAAGAGCGGCTACGACGGTGTCGACCTCAATGCCGACCTCCGCTACATGTTCAATGAGCGCAACTCCCTGTCCATCGGCAGTGACTATTCCTACACGAACCAACGTGTCCAGTCGATCTACAACTACTTCAAAGAACCCTTTGGGGCCAATAAACCCGGCGACGAACTGCTGGAAGGCAGCGATTTGGGCATCAAGCCGTTCAGCAACGTCGGCCTGTACGCCCAGGGGATCTACTATCCGTTGGAGCATCTGGGCCTGACCGGAAACATCCGTTTCGACAACCACAACATCTACGGCAACGTCCTCAACTACCGGGGCGGCGTCGTTTACCTGTGGAATACGGCATTGACGTCCAAGCTGCTGTACGGCACCTCGTTCAAGGCCCCGTCCTCCCTGCAGCTGTTCAGCGCGCCGATCGTCACGGGTGATATCATCGGGAACCCGGACCTGAAACCCGAAAAGGCACAAACCATCGAGTCGGAGCTGTCCTGGTCGATCAATAAGAATCTGATCGTCTCTGCCAACGGGTATTACACCCAGGTGCAGGACCAGGTGAAGTTCGTCCGCGCCGGCGCCAACTCGGTGGCCTCCAACCTGGCGAGTTCCTCGACGCTGGGCATGGAAGGCTCGCTGCGGTGGCAGTGGGAGTTCCTGCGGGGATACCTGAACGGGGCCCTGCAGTCGACGACGTCCACCGGTGGCCAGGACTCGATCTTCGTGTCCCAGGACAGGCGCTCCGAACTGTTCCCGACGGCGATGCTGAACACGGGCATCGTCGCCCCCCTGCCCTGGATCCCCCTCGACGTCTACCTCGAAGGCCGCTACATCGGGGCCATGAAACCTTCCGAGACGAACTTCGTCCGCAACAGCGGCACCGACTACGAAGTCCCGGCCGCTTTCCTCGTCGATCTGGGCGTGTCGAGCCGGGACCTGAAGCTGTTTGGCATGCCCCTGCGGGTGGCCGCCAAAGTGACCAATCTGCTGGACAATCGGTTCATTTATCCCGGTTTCGGCGGCATCGACATCCCGGGGGAACGCCTGGCGTTCAATCTTTCAGTCAGCCAACAGTTTTAACGGTGATTCCATGCGCACTTTGAAGGAGATCCCATGACCAAGCGTCATTTGCTTCCGGTCGTCCTCGCCAGCCTGTCCCTGACCCTGACCGCCTGCACGGGCGGCAGCATTCCGACCACGTCCAGTGGCAGTACGGACACCGTTCGGATCGGCTTTCTCGCCCCGCTGACGGGCGCTGACGCGTCGGTCGGTGAAGGCACCAACAACGGTACCCGGCTCGCCATCGACCATATCAATGCGGCGGGTGGCGTCAACGGCAAAAAGCTGTCCCTCGTCTCCCAGGATGATCAGGGCGAAGCCACCAAGGGCGTCGAGGTGGCGAAGAAACTCGTCGAACAGAACGTCGTGGCCATCATCGGTCCGACGTGGAGCGGTGTGACAAAGGCCGTCGTCACGGGTGTGACCAAGGCAGCCGGCATTCCGAACGTCTCACCGGGCGCCACGTCGCCGGAGCTGGCATCGTTTGACGACGGTGGTTTCTTCTTCCGGACGATCCCGAACGACACGCTGCAGGGCAAGGCGATGTCCAGGCTGATGCAGGAGGACGGTCACAAGAAGGTTGCCATCCTCTGCCGGGGCAACTCCTATGGCAATGGTTTCGCCGATGCCTTTGTCGCCGACTTCAATGCCACTGCGGGCAACAACGCCACGAAAGTCGAGTACCCGGACACCGACAAACAGGATTACCGGACAATCAAGGCCAAGATCCCGGCTGGCGTCACGGCGGTGACTCTCGTCGGCTATGTCGGCGACAGCTCGTCGATCTACAGGGACTGGATCGCCGCCAACGAAAACGTCGCCTGGCGCTGGTACTTCTCGGAGAGCCTGCGTGACACGGCATTTTCAACCAATGTGGCCAACCCCCCCCGCATCGAAGGGATGAAGGGCACGTTGCCACTGGCAGCTGGCACTTACATCGCCGATTTCAAGGTCGCGTACAAAGCCCGGTTCAATAAAGAACCCGGCATCTACGACGCCTATGCCTACGATGCGACCATGCTGGTCGGTCTGGCCCTGGCCCGTGGCAAGGCGAACACGGCGGCGGCGGTCAAGGACAATATCATCGCCGTGTCCCATGTAGGTCAGAAGCAGACGGGCTTTGGCCAGGCCGGCTTCACGGACGCCCTCGCCAAACTGGCGGCCTCGGGCAACGTCGATTATGACGGAGTCTCCGGCAGCGTCGACATGGACACCCGGGGCGAGATGACGGGTGGCAACTACGTCATCTGGAACTGGATCGCCGGCCAGCCGGTCGATACGGCGAAAATCTACAAGTTCTAGAGGCTCAAGTCACAAAGCCCCCCGGAGTACAAACTCCGGGGGGCTTTGTGCAGGTCGGCATGAGCGAGGGCGGACAGGGGCGATGAGGGCTAAATGAGTGAGGCCCGACTAATAGCGGAAGCTATTCGAGGGTCGCACTCATGACGCTCTCGCCGACCCTGTCCGTCCGCAGCAGCTAGACTGGTTCGGCGGTGACGATCCCCCGGGCGAGGAACGTGATGGCCTTGAGGCTCGTCTGCTGCCAGGTGACTTTCTTGGAATAGAGGAACTTGACCGGATACCGTGAATCCGGGGGCATTTCCATCTGTTTCATCACCCAATTGATCAGGGCTTTGATGCCGCTGGAATTGCAGAACTGCAACTCCGTGAAGTCGGCGACCACCGAGGTGATTTTGCCGGCGTTGGCGAGGACCCGATCGTGGACCTGATCGAGCAGGGGATCCATGAACTCGCCCGGGTTGGACTGGTCAATGTTGCCCTTGAACTTCAGGACCAGCGTGCCGTCGGCACCGTCCTGGATATCGATGGTCGTCGAGCCATGTGTCGTGGACTCGAGGTTCAGACTGTTCATCCGTTGCTCCCTTCGGGCGAGATGTCGAAAATGGCTTCAACCGTGACCACATCTTGGTCGAATAGCAGAGCCAGCCTGGCTTCGCCTTCATACCGGATGCGGGCCAGGCCCAATTGGCTTGAGTCGCTGCCCAGGCTCGCCTGCATCTTGGCCAGGTAAACCTCCAGCGGATCTCCGTCCATGACCTCGGCGAACTGCGCCCGCAGCACGTCGGCGTGGGTGGGATCGGCATGGTTGCTGACCCGGATGCCGACGGTACCGTCTCCAAGCAATAGAGCACAGGTGACGGGCCGATCCGGGGTATCCGAGTATTTCACGGCATTTTCGAGCAGTTCGTGGGCCGTCATGGCGACACGGTCCGACAGACCTTCATCGCTGAATGAGCACGAGCAAAAGCTCTGGACAAAAATACGGGTGCTGGCAATCAGATTCCACCAGCGGGGGCTCAGGGTAATGCTCGCTCCGAGCTGTTCGACCACTTGCTGCATACGCTCTCCTCATCGTCGTCCCGGGCCTACCAGGCCGCATCCCCCCCAAGAGGGATCCTCGCGACAGGCCAAAACCAGTAGCGGGTGTGCCCATGGTACCCATAAATCAATCCGATCGCCCAACCCCTGCCAAGCCAAACGGACCGGCAGGCCCAGGGCGACAAGGGGCCACTGCAGGGGGCCACCCGGGGAAACCGAGACCAGGTTGTCCCTCACGGCCTACTTGGTGTCGACATTGCAGAGCATCACCGCGTCATCGGTGCGGGCCGCATGTACGGCCGGGGCCTTGCCGAAACGGGCCATGACCCCCACGCAGATTGCCGTCAGACCAATGCCGGCTGCCGGTGCGGCACGGGGACCTCGTGACGTTTCAGCACCGCGATCGAAATATCGTCGCGCTGCTCGTGCAGCCACGCCTGCACCTCGGCCAGGAGCGCTGCCTCGATCTCCCGGGCCGACAGGTGGCCCAGCCGCTTGAGGGTCGCCTCCAGCCGGTCCATGTCGTACTGCTCACCGGCCGTGTCCATGCACTCGATGAGACCATCCGTGTAGAGCAGCAGCACATCTTTTGACCCGAGCTCGAACCAGTAATCCTCCGTCATCTCCCGGACGTCGGGGACCAGCCCCGTCCAGAAGCCGGGGGTCTCATACCGCTCCACGTCGCCCGTCTCGGCCCGGTAGATGAGGTAGTCGCAATGCATTCCCGCCCCGACGAACTTGCCGTCGCCCAAATGGCGGATCAGTTGCAGGGTCATGTAGTTGTCGTTGGCCAACCGGAACTTCACGTTCTGGTACAGCGCATGATTCAACCGCACCAGCATGTCGGTGGGCGAAGCATGCGGGGCATCCAGGACCAGCCCGGTGAGGATGCTCTGGGCCATCATCATGATCAGGCCGGGCGTCAGGCCGTGGCCCGTGACGTCACCGACTGCCAGCCAGAAATTGCCGTCTGCCTGGGGGATGTAGTCGATCAGGTCGCCACCAACCTCGGTCGCCGTCACCAGGCACATCGACAGGTCGTAATCCTCGACGTCCAGTTTGGTCGGGATCAGGGCCGTCTGGATCCGGGTGGCGATCTCCATTTCCTTGCCGAACCGGGACAGTTCCGCTTCCTTCAGCTGCTTTTCGACCTCGATCGGATCGGCGATGCGGCGGGAGAGCAGGTAGCTGACCCAGAGCCCGAGCCCTGCAGCCACGATCAACACGGCCAGCCCGATCAGCAGGGAGGCCAGCCGGGAGCTGGTCAGGGCCTTTTCGGCTTCAGGCTGGATCTTGCCGGCGGCCTCTTCAGAGGCGGCCTTGATCTGGGGCTGGAGCTGGGCCTTCATCCGGCTGACGGAAAGCTCGGCCTGGGGTGCCATCGCCTTGACGGCCTGTTCGATCGATTGTTTACCGATGGGGGCCATTTCCGCCTGCGCCCGCTGGATGATCCCCTGGGAGCGGGCATGCATGACGGTCGAGACCGCCTGGCTGAGGCGGTCCGCCTGCCGGGTCATCGTCTGCGACGAGTTGCGCGTCGTCTCGACGGCCTGACGGTTCATCCGGTCAGCAAACACCCGGCTGACCCGCTTGGATTCGCCATCGATCAGCGCCACGGTTTCCTTGGCCGACCGGGTCGCTTCATCTTTGATGCGGGGCGTGCTGGCCGCCAGGGCCTGCCGGGTCCCGTCGGTCGTGATCGTCACCAGATTGGCAAAGGAACCCTTCACCGTCGTGCCGAGCGTGTCCATGTCCGCTTGGGCCTTGGCCAGATTGTAGGCGACGATGACGGCACCGCCGTCCCGCTTGCGGGTGTACACGCCCAGATAGGTGTCGGTGCCGTCCTTGTAGCGGATGAGCGGAAACTGGGCAGCGATGTCGGCGGGATCGTTGAGGGCCCGCTTGACGATTTCCAGATCGGCCAGCGAGGCGCCGCGCGTGTGGCGGGTGCTGGCTTTGACCTGTCCTTTCCGCGTGACGTCGATCAGATAGGCTTCCCGCCGGTCCGTCGTCTTGCCACCGGCAAACGTTTGGGCGATGATCTGCGCCAAAAGCCGGAAGTTGACCAGGGGTTCACGTTCCAGTTCCGAGATCAGCCGTTTGGAGACGTCGGCCGCCGCTTCCCGGTTGGCTTTGGCCAGATAGGTGCTCAGCTCTTCGGCGAGTTTTTCGTTGATGCGGATCAGGCGCTCGGAGTTGGCCTTTACGGCCTTGTCGGCCGCCTGGGCGGTCGAGGCGGCGAGGTTGCGGTTGGCATCCTGGCTGAGGGCGATCAGGTCGCGACCGACGGATTCGTTGGCCTTGCGGCTGAGGGTGACCAGGTCCGAGGTGACCTGCTGGTTGGTCTTTTGGCTGAGGTCGATGATCTGATTGCTGGCGTCTTCCAGTTTGTCGTGGCTGACCCGCATCAGGGTGTCGCTGTTCTTCGTGATGGCCAGCGTGCTCAGGTTGATCAGGCCGTCACTGGTCAGCGTCATCGTCTTCAGGGAGGTGTCGGCGATGCGGGTGCTCGACTCTTCGAGGGCACTGCGTCCCAGTCCGGCGACGGTGGCCACGGTCTTGACCAGATAACTTTCGCTGGTGCGCAGCTGGAAGACCATCACCAGCAGCGCCGGCACGACGGCCAGGGCACAAAAAGTGATCAGCAGCTGGACCTTGAGGCCCAGGCCGTGTTTGGGGGCAGGTTTGGGCGTTTCCGCTTCAGCCATGGAACTCTCCAACGCAGGGGATGGTGCCACGCATACACGAACGCTTGGAACGAGCCAACGGCCATGATGTCGTGTGGTGTCGTTCTCCAGTGTAACCGGCTAGGCAAGTCCTGCCACGCTTGGCGGCCTGAGGCGACGCCAGAGTCGTTGCCCGATCAGGGATGCGGCCACTGACCCTGCGTGACGGGACAGGCGCTCAGACGGTCAGGGCCTGCTGCGCCACCGGTGCGGCATCCGCCCAGGGCCAATCCGGGTTGGCCAGCATCGCCCGGCCGATGGCGATGAGATCGACGTCACCCTGCGCCAAAATGGTCTGGGCGTAGGCCAACGTCTGGATCCCGCCGACACCGATGACGGGGATCCCCACCTCCCGGCGCATGGCGGCCGCATCGGCTACCAGATAGCCCTCGCCACGCTGCTCCCGGCCCCGCCGCCAGCCACCCAGGCCGCTCGAGACATTCAACAGGCCCACACCGGCCGCTTCCAATGCCTGGGCCAACCAGACGCCGTCTTCCAACGTCAGGCCTCCCGGCAGGCGATCCTGAGCGGCAAACCGCACAGACACCACCGTTTCCGGCTGCAGGGCGGCTTTCATCCGGCGAATCAGGCCCAGCAGCAGTCCGGCCCGGCCGGCCAGCGACCCGCCATGGGCATCGTCACGCTGATTGGTGATCGGCGACAGCCATTGGTTGAAGAAATACCCATGGGTGGCGTGCACCTCGATCACGGCAAACCCGGCCCGCTCAGCCCGCAGCGCCGACTCGACGAAGGCGTCCATCAGCTCGGTGATCTCGCTGGCCGTTAAAGGTGCCGGTGGTGGCAGGTCGCCGCCATGGGCGGGCACGGCGAGCGCACTTGCCCCGGTAGCCTGCCGTCCGATCAGGGTGGCATCCGTCTTGCCGCCGGCTAAAGTCAGCTGGATACCCGGCACGACGCCCTGACGGCGGATCAACGCCGCCAACTG
This sequence comes from Candidatus Sericytochromatia bacterium, assembly GCA_014377495.1. Taxonomy (GTDB): domain Bacteria; phylum Cyanobacteriota; class Sericytochromatia; order JACMPN01; family JACMPN01; genus JACMPN01. The sequence goes on along the minus strand of JACMPN010000164.1, from coordinate 8,753 downwards.
GGCCAGTCCCGCTTCGTGGGCATTTGTATACAGCGCCAGCTGCTGCGGCTCCGACCGTCCCCAGGGATGGACGGTTGTGTACTCGACGAACGCCAACCCCTGTGACGGCCGGACGGTCCGGGTGTAATGGGCGACCGTGGCCGCCGTGACGAGCCCAGTGTCATCACCGGTCTGCGACGCCATCGGCGGCAGGACCAGGCGATTGCGCAACCGGTGGGCGCCCAGTGCAACGGACTGCCAGACGGGATGGGCGATCATGGTTTCCATTTTAATTGATCCTAATATTCAGTAACATTGATATGTCGGGGCAAAATAAAAGACTCAGGGGGCGAGGGCCGACACCGCCGCCGCCACTGTGCCGAACTGGACCCGATCCGACCGGATATAGCGCCAGGACCCATGCTCGGTGATCACGATCAAACCCGCCTCATGCAGAAGGCTGAGGTGGTGGGATGCCGTCGATTGCGGCAGGCCCGTCGCCTTCGCCAGATCGTTGACGCAGACACCCACCTGCTTGGGGTCCACCATGTTTTGCGGGAACCGGTCAGGTTCAGCCAACAACTGCAGTAGTTGCAGGCGGGCCGGGTGACCCAGCACCTTTAAAGCCCGGGCCAAGTCGACGTTGGTCATTGGTGTCATGGACCGATCATATCTAGGATTCTAGATATGCGCAACCAGCTTTATGAAAATTTTGGCCTGGGGCCGATCAGGTCCGACTGGAGCGGAAACTCGCCATGGTCAGGACGCCCCGCCGGACCGTCGTGTACTTGCGCTTGCGGCGGTCGTCGTCGTTGGCAAAATACTCGTAGTTCTGCCGGTAATCGTTGTCGATCCGACCATCGCCGTCTGACTGCCAGTTGAACTCGATCGCGCTGGTGATTCCGCCGCCGTTCGGCGAGTTGGCCGATCCGACGATCGTCAGGTGATCGAGATAGCCGAAGTTGAACGCGTCCCGATACAACCGGTACAGGCGGGCATCACCGGGTTTGGCCCCGGCCCCGTCGACATCGACGATCTTCATGGCGGCATACAGATGCCGTAGGACCTGGTTTTCGTCGGAGCCGAAGATCTGACGGCCGGTCGGATCGATGACCCGGCCCACCTCCAGAAATCCCACCTTGCCCTGGCCATCGGTCACGGCATCGTCCTGGACATAGGCGGCACCGACAAATTCCTGGTTCGTCCGGCCGACGGCCGGCGGCACGATGGCGGGTGGCGCCACATTGCCGATCGGCCCCCCGGTCCAGTACGGCCCCGTCTGATTGGCCGTCGTGGTCGCCTTGGTGGGCAGGACATCCAGGATGCGGCGCGACAGGGGATCGTAGCGATAGCGATCCACAGTCTCCAGCCCGTAGGTGTCCAACGTCTGCGTCAGGTCCGGGTTCACGATGGACAGGCCGTGGTGGACGTCCGCCTTGCGCTGATAGCCGCCGACGGTGCCGAGGACCAACGGGGAACTGCCGCCAAAAACCAGATCCGGATCGTAGGAGGTGGGCCGCCAGCCCACGCTGTTCACCTCGACGGGGCGCGGCACGCGGATGCCACCGAACAGGGGACCTACGGCGTTGGTGTCGTAGTGCACGACGTCACACCCGGACGGGATGAAGTAACGGGCGGATCCGTCGCCGACCATGCGGTCTTCGTAGAATAGGTTGCCCGCCGGCCAGTCGGTGCCGTCCCGATCGGTGACTGGGCCCGTGTTCACCCAGAATCCTGCCTTGAGCAGGGCGGCGGGATCGGCCTCGGCGGTCGGGGCCTCCACCCGGCAATACCGCTGGAAGGCGCCGCCCTTGACGGCGGTGACGGTGACGGTATTGTCACCGGCGGCCAGAAAGTCGGAAGGGATGTGGTAGTTGTTCATCCCAAAGCTTTCCGCCACCGGCATCGGTGCCAGGGCGGTGCCGACCGTCCGCACAGCAGGAACCGTCTGCACACCCTTGCTGTTGGTGACCGTCAGCGTGAACCGGTCGGGCTCGAAACTCACAGCAGCATCTTCGGTATAAATCACAAAGCCCCGCCGCATTCCCGCCAGGCGCTCGTGATTCAGGTTGGGACGGCCGGCATTGACGCCGGAAACGACGATGTCGACAAAGGTCCCCGGCAGCACGTCGCCGGAGACACTGTGGCCGTCGACGGGCGGCGGTGCCGACAGGTGGAACTCTTTCGTGACCGTCAGGCGATCCGGCACCTGCAATTGATCGATCCCGTTCAGACGGCTCGGTACTGGCGCCGCCCAGACGAAGGAGCCGTTTGCATCTGGACTGTCGACGAATGCGACCGCCGGTACGTTTGACCAGTTCACGGCGGAGGATTCGACGTGATACCCGTCCACATGCCAGCCGTTGACGCTGTCCCACGTCGAGATGGCTCCTCCGCCGGCATTCCGGTTCGCCGGGACGTCCGAGATCCCGTCGTAGGAGCGGGTAAACACAAGCGACATGCCTTTGTCGTTGCCCTGGATAATCATGAAATCCCCGGGTGTGCCCGGCGGGGGCGGGGGTGCCGGATTGCCGGAACGGGCAAACAGCACGCCCGACACGTCCGTGTCCTTGCGTCCCTGGGTGTACCCCTGGGCCAGCAGGTCGTCGAACATGCGCTGCGTCAGATCCCCGGGCGGTACGGTGACGACCGTGGATTGGCGGTGCATGAGCACGCCGGTGCCATCGCTGACGACGTCGATCTGGTCCGTCCCCGGCCGCAGACGCAGTACCGCCCGGATGGTGGCCGGTGGCGTGCCATTGGGATCCGGACGCCCATTGGCCCGTTTCTCAGCTGCCGTCTGGGGGTTGCCGATGCTGATCTTGGCCCCGTCCCACAGGGTCATGTACTGGTAGCCCGTATCGTTGTCCCGCCAGAAGTAGGGATTGTCGGCGGTCGCCAATGGCGGGTTGGCGGCGGTATAGGTGGGAAAGTTCGCCACGTAGGCGGGACTGCCGTCGGCATTGTCGTGGGTGTGATGGTAGTCCGTCCGCAGCCGCTGATTCCACGTTTCGGCGGCATAGGGCTTGGATTGGGTATCGTTGCCCGTGAGGATCTGCTCGCTGAGGACGAAATCGGCCGGCACATACTGTTTCGCCAACTCGGCCCAGGCATGCAGGGCTTCTTTGCCGGCATTGGCGGCCTCGATGACCTGGACATCCTGCCCCGCCGATAAAGAACCCGGCTGGATCAGCGCGTCATGATTGTAGTCATCCCCGCTCTGACGGGCGACGAAGCGCCAGGGAGTCCAACCCAGGGCCGGATCGCCAAGATTGGCAAAGCTGACGGACGGGCCACCCGTGACCTCGAAACTGCCGCCGGCCGCCGGTGTGCCTGGGGCACCGATCATATCGCCCGCCTGAATGCGGCTGATCGCCGACGGGGACAGGAAACGCAGGGACGTCAGGTTGCGGAAATCGCCATCCGTATCCCGGGCGATCCGGATGGCTTCGGCGGGCACGCCTTCGACCCGCGTCCCCAAGCCAAGGTTCAAAACGCCGTAGTCGACCGTCGGCCCATCGGCCGTGGGCGCGACGACAAAGGGCACCGGCGGACCGGTCCAGTCCGGCGGCAACGGGTGTGCAATCTTGATCGGGGCCGTCGTCGTGATCACGTTGGCGGTGATCCGGTTACCGGCCAAATCGGTGACGACGTAGTTGTCGGGGTCCCTGGCATCGGCGATGTTCTGCGGGGTCATCAGGTCGGGCAGCAGGCAATCCGGTCCCCGATAAGTGACCTGCAACCCGTTCAGGCTACCGACACCGGGCAACGGGGCAAAGGTGTAACTGGCGGCCGGCCCGCCGGCGGGGCCGGAATCGACCTTGCCTGCTGTGGCGGCCGTCAACCCCGTCGTGGCGGCAATCAGCAGGTCGGCCGGGGTGCCGGGCGGGGCGCTGGCCGGAAAGTATAGGCTGGCAGCATCGCCGTGCATGGGGGCCCGGGCGATGCTGCCGAGATAAAAACTGTCCAGCCGCTGGGTGTCGATGTCGTTGATGGCGACACCCCCGCCGAAGGACGGATTGAGGACGTTGGAGCCGACGTTGATGCGCTGCGCAAGCAGGGTGGTGGCGCTCAGGCGGTAATCGTCCTTGGCCCGATCGTAGCTCTGCATGACGGTCCCGGTCGTCCGGCCCGCATTGATGTCCGTGCGAAAGGTGGTCAGATCCAGCCCATTTGATGGCTGGTAGCCCACGTTGACCAGGCGGGAGCTGACCCCGTCGAATGACTTCATGGCGAGGGGCGACTCAGTCGCACTGACGCCTTTGCCGTCCCAAAGATCGGTCAGCGTATGGCGTTTGGTGAGGATGTCGACATGGTTGATCTCCGTGCGGTTCGAGGGGTCCGTATTCAGCCCGTAGCCGGCGGCGAAGCCCCCCGGTTCGTTGACCGGCTTGATCAGGCCGAACAGCCCCGCCGGATCGCCGACATGGACCGTGGCGGCATCGTCCGCATCGGCCTTGTCCTGGATGTGGGTCGTGTATTGGGTGTCGACCTCGATGTTGTCCCGGAGGGGCCGCAAGAGCATGTTGACGAGGTTGTCGCCGAGGTACTTCAAGACGGCATCGAAGATGGCACTGGCAAAGGGGAGTTCCGTCAGCAGCGCCCCGCCCGGGGCGGTCTTGATCAACGTTTCCAGGAGCATGGCCAGGACTTCTTTGCCCATGGAGCGGAACAGAAAAAGAAAATCAGTGTCGATGACGTCCTGCTGATACCGGGCCGCCGCAAAATACTGATAGTCCATCGACTTCAGGCCCCATTCCTGCAGTGCCATGGATGCGGCGAACATCGCCCCAGGCTCGGTCTCCACCTTTTCCGGAGCCTTGAACCAGCCCTGGGAGCGCATCATCAGGTCGAGGGATTTGGCGGTGATGTCCTCCGGCGGCCGGGTCACCGTCACGAACCTGTTTTCGATCGAATTCCAGTAGACGGAGGGGACCACGTTGCTGACCACGCCGGTCAGCAAACCGACCGCACCGGTCACCAGAGGGCCGATAATGGGAAAGTCGCCCATCCCGGGCATCCGAAACTGATAATCGCTCCGCAGCGTCGCCGCATCCATGGCACTGCCGCCCGCCTCGGAGTGGGCAAAGGTCTCCAGGCGCCGGAACACCAGCGGGTAGAACAGCGGCTTGATAAAGCCGGAGATGAACCCGGCGATGTCAAAGTAGACGAAACCCGGGACGATGTCCAAGGTCCCGGCCAGCATGCCGTCGTCGGCACTGTGCGTGTGGACGAAGGAGAGCAGGTCGGGAAAGACGAACGGCGCCTCCGGGTCGTTGTATTGGCGGCTGGCCCAGTCCCCCCAGTCGTTACGTTCCAGTTTGCGCCAGTCGGCACCTTCGAAGATGCCGGCCGCGCCATCGGCAAACGTGGGATTGCCGTAGGCGTAGCTGACCGGCTTTTGGCCCTTGCGGGCCTTGGTCCCGCCCGTCATCGCCCCATCCATGGAAAACAGGCTGCGATCCGAGCCGGTGGTCCCTTCGAGCGGGCCAGCCTTCCCGTCCATGCGGGACAGGTCGGCCATGCTGTAATTGGGCAGACGGGAGATCTTGCGATACAGGTTGCCGGCCAGTTGCCGGGTGTAGAGGTTATTCAGTTCCTTCTGCAGCGTCTGGGCTTGCTGGATCATCACTGTACGATAGGATTCCAGCCACTTGCTGCCCCACGCCTGGGTCCCGTCATTGTGGTGAAACTGATCCAGCTCCTGCCCGGCAAACGAAACGCCTCCACCGACACCGTCGGTACGGATGGCGATCGCCCGCTGAGCGGCCGCCGACCAGACGCGTGGAGCGGCATAGAACTGCAGGTTCGAAGACCCGGACATCTCGCCGACGCTCATCGACCTGCTCCTGACTTCCCACACGATAGTCAAAAAAGATCTTCCAGTAATTCGGAATGATTTACAAGTCGGCCATCGACTTCCGGGCCTGATGCAGTACCGGCGGCGGAAACCGTGCGCAAAAAGGGTGGCCACACCGAGAAGATCCGGTGACACAGCCGTCCACAGACGTCGTCGGCTCCCTAGCCGGAGGCAATCGGAGTCACCAGACCCGCGCGCCGTCGTATGCTGGCATCGGCAGGGGATTGGCATCGGTCGGGGGACGTGGCGTGGGATTGTGGGATCGGCTGAAACAGACGGCAAAGGATGCCCTGGCTCAACAGGCCGAAGCGGACAGGGTTCGTTACCCGGCAGGTTCGGCCATGTGGTCGGCTTCCGAGTTACGGGTCTATCACGACAGCCTGGCCCCGTTTGAAACTGCTACGGCCAATGCCCTTGGCAACGTGATGACGCTGCGGCTGTATCACCGTCTCCCGGTCAGCCAACGCCAGGAAACCATGGATCAGGTCTCCCGGGCCGTCAGCGACGTGTTCGGCTACCAGCCTCCGGCACCTGTGGTCATCGACGAGAGCCGCCGCCAAGTCTCATGGTATGCCCAAGGGCTGATCGTGCTCGACAGTGCGGCCTTAGGGGATGTGCGCACGGCGATCCACACGGCCCTGCACGAGTCATTTCACTGTTTCCAGAAAAAGAGCGTCGACCAGTGGCGCCGGGGCGAGATTGGAGCGACTGAACCTCGGGCGGCGATCGTGCCAGTCTGGGCGTACAACTTCCAGCACTACATCCAGCCGACCACCCCACAAAAGCGGGAGGTCTATATCCGACAGCCGCTCGAATTCCATGCCGAACGTTTTGCCCACCGGGTCTTGGCGCAGCTGGATTGGCTGGCAGCCGCTGAACCCGTTACGGGTCCGGTCGCAGGGGGTCCGGTCAGGCAAAAACCGGACGATGACCTGTACGACCAGATGTATACGTGATGATGCGAAGACGCCGCCGGTCCCAGGTCCGGCGGCGTCGAGTGGGTAAATTCACGCCACCGAACATGGTTTTGTGCGAAATACCCAACGGGTCTCTGAGTTTGCTGAACGTCGGAGGCTTATGGCGCTCGAACCCCCTTTAAAAAGTTCTCCGCCAGGGGGACCCAATACTGACTATGCCCGCAGGATGCCGTTGTAACGGGCCCGCTTGATGAAGCGGCCGTCGCCCATTTTGCCCTTGTACTCGCCGTTGTCGCAGATCACCTTGCCGCGAGAAAGGACGATGTCGGGGAAGCCCGTGACGGTCACCCCTTCGTAGGTGCTGTAATCCACCCGCATGTGGTGAGTGCGGGGGTTGTTCACGCTGATCGTCTCGGTATGGTTTGGGTCGAAGACAACGATGTCGGCATCGGATCCGACGGCGATGGTCCCCTTGCGGGGGAACATCCCGAAGGTCTTGGCGGCATTGGTCGAAGTCAGCTCGACGAACTTGTTCAGGCTGATCCGACCAGCGTTGGCGCCGCCGTTGTACATCAGGGCCATCCGGTTCTCGATGCCCGGCGCCCCGTTCGGAATCTTCGTGAAGTCGTCCCGGCCGAGTTCCTTCTGCCCGTTAAAACAGAAGGGACAATGGTCCGTGGCGACGGCATGCAGATCGCCGAACTGTAGCCCTTTCCAGAGCTCCGCCTGGTTCCACTGCTCACGCAGGGCGGGGGTCATCACGTACTTGGCGCCCTCGAAGTTTTCCTTCTCGTAGTAGCTCTGATCGAGAAAGAGATACTGCGGGCAGGTCTCGGCAAACGCGGTCACACCCCGGTCGCGGGCCCGGCGCACTTCGTTCAGGGCGTCGGCGCTCGACAGGTGGACAATGTAGACCGGTACCTCGGCGACTTCGGCGATGGCGATGGCCCGATGCACCCCTTCGGCCTCCATCCGGGTCGGCCGGGTCAGGGCATGCCAGATGGGTGCCGTTTTGCCCTCGGCTCTGGCACCTTTGATGATCTCGTCGATGACGATGCCGTTTTCGGCGTGCATGCAGACCATCGTGCCGTCCTGGCCGGCCTTGCGCATGGCCCGGTAAATGGTGGCATCGTCTGAGTAAAAGACTCCCGGGTAAGCCATGAAGAGCTTGTAGCTGGTGACGCCCTCGTCGGCCAGATGGCTCATCTCAGGCAACCGCTCGTCCGGCATGTCGGTGACGATCATGTGAAAGGCGTAGTCGATGGCGGCCTTACCTTCGGCCTTGCTGTGCCAGGTGTCCAACCCAGCCAACGTCGAGTGGCCCTTGGTCTGGATGGCAAAATCGATGATCGACGTCGTCCCGCCAAAGGCGGCGGCCCGCGTACCCGTCTCGAAGTCGTCGGCGCTGTACGTCCCGCCGAAGGGCATGTCCAGATGGGTGTGCGGATCGATCCCACCGGGGATGACCAGCTTGCCGCTGGCGTCGATCACCGTGTCGGCGACCATCGTCAGGTTCTGACCGATGAGCGTCACGGTGTCTTTGTCGATGTAGACGTCAGCGAAGTAGTCGTCGACCGCCGTGATGATACGCCCGTTCTTGATGAGCACGCTCATGAACCGTCTCCTATCGCATGTACAGGACCGTCAGGGGAAAGCCGTGGGGATGAAAACCGGCATGCCGGGGCTGCCTTCTGGGGCATGGTAGGCAAGCTGGTGCCAGAGGGCAAGCCCACCGCATCATGGGAAGAGCACGCTGCACAGGGGATGCCCGTCTTGCACCCAAAATCGGTCCGGTGTGTGTCGTTGGGATGACTAGACTGTGCGTGGGATGGGCCAGGTGCCGGGCGCCGTCGGCGTCAGATTTCGCAACAGGGTGTCGAGCGTCGGCGTGAGACTGATCGGCAATCCGGCGCCCAATGTGGCGACCGCCCCATCGGCAAAGTCCCGCTCTGTCCAACTCAGGGCACTGACGCCAAGCAACGGGATCCCGGTGGTTT
>JACMPN010000015.1 GCA_014377495.1 Candidatus Sericytochromatia bacterium | reverse complement strand
GAGCCCGCCATGGCGGCGATCCCGACGATCGTCATCTCCGCTTCCCTCGATGTCCTGGCGACGTTGCCGCAGCAGGACATCACCCGCATAACCAAGCCGATCGCCATTCCCACCCTGCTGGCCACCGTAAAATCCTATTGTACCGAGCACACGGGCTGATCCGGTCGGCGGCGATTCCTCAGCTGGCAGGGCCATCCCCGCCGGTGAGGCGCCGATAGGCCTGCTGCAGGGCTGTGCCCCGTGTCGTGATTGCCTGGAAAGCCAGGAGTTCCGGGACACAGGGTCCCTTGTAAAGGGCCAGGGCGGCTGCTTTGGCGGCGGTGGCTGGGTTCGGTCGAAAGGCCGTCCCTCACGCAGACCCAGACCGTCATCATCGGTGGCGGGTTGGCCGGATTGACGGCGGCAGCCACGCTGGCCCGGTCCGGTCGCCGGCATCACCGTCCGGCGATCGGCTCACCCAGGCGCACAAAGCTTTCGATGCCTTTTTGCGTCCATTGCAGCAGGTCCGCATCCGGTGTCCAGGCGCCAGCCTGGCCCAGCAGGACCACGGTCGATCCCCCATAGAGGAAATACCCCTTCTCCTGTCCCCGCCGCGGCCGAGTGTCGTCGTGTTGGATGATTTTGCCGACCTTCATGGCGCCGATTTCCACGTACGCCAGCAGACCGAACTGCTCGCTGTGCTGCACAGTGACGTGGCGCTCGTTGCGGACGAACACGTGGGGGGCGGCCTGCAGGGCGATCGGGTTCACCGACTCCAACACACCGGCGATGCGGAGTTGGCGCTGGACTTCGCCCCCGTCGACAAAGTGGAACCGGTGATAGTCGTGGGGCCGCAACCGGGCGACGATGGCGGGGCCCCCGGCAAAGCTCTCCGCCAGCGCCGGATCGTCCAGCAGCGCCGACAGCGTCAGGTCCTGGCCCTTGACGGGGATCCGCTGATCGGGCCCGATGGTCTGCCAGGCCTGATAGCACCCTTCCGCACCGGCCGACATGACGGCGGTGCCCGCATCGAACGGCCGCACGCCTGCCCGGAACCGCCGGGCGAAAAAGGCATTGAACGTCGGATAGGGCCCCGGCTCGAAGGCGGCGGTGTCGATGCCGAACCGGGCGATGAAGCCGGGGATGCGGTGGGCGCTCCCGCGGGTGTCGAACTGGGCGGCGTAGAGCCGGCTGCCGAGCCGGCCGACGAACAACTGCCGGACCAGGCGACCGGCCCAATGCTCGTAGAGCCAGCGCATTTTGCCTTCATCGAGGACTGCTTCTTCGTGCACAGTGCCGGTCCGGCGGTCCCGGATGAGGGGTCTGGCCGTAGTCATAGCAGGCGCCCGCATTGCCTGTCACGGGTCGCTATGCCATGCATGGGCAGCCACGTCCCCTGGAGCTACTTCCCATTGGCGGGCAAGGGCGCAACGGCGATGGGGGCGGTGTCGGCGGTGACGACCGCGGCCATGCCAGCAAGATCGGCGTCCGTCATCGTCGGATGCATCGGCAGGATCAGGACCCGGGCGAGGATGTGGCGGGCCGTATGAGGCGACTGCTCCGGCCTGTCAGGCGGCGGGTCAAAGGTATCCAGGTTGGACAGGCCCGGCAAGGCCAGCCACCCCCCTGTGAGCAGGCGCTCGATCGTCATGGCCGGATCGCCCACCATCACCGGAAAGAGCCAGTGCAGATGGTCCCGGACCTGCACGCCGGGCCGCTCGGAGCCGGCGAGGCGCTCGGCCAGCCGATCACCCACCGTCCGGCGGCGGCTGACCCAGGTCGCCCCCCGCTCCGCCAGACGCCGGGCCAGCAGCCGCACCTGCGGCGTGCTCAACTGCGAACGGAAACGGGATAGGGCGAAGGCGCCCGTGAGGCTGCGGGTCCAGGCGCGGATCTCGGCACCCGGGTCGCGACCGAGGCCGGTCAATACGGCGAAAAGCAGACCGAGCTTGCGGGCATCGTTGCTGATCGCCCGGAGCAGGGCGTATTTCGCCAGGCGCTTGGCAAACTCCCGTCGCGGCAAGACGGGATAGGCGGCCTGGATCGCGGTCATGCGGTGGTGTACCGCCGGATCCCGCACGGCCATCACCGCCCCGCCCAACGCCGTGCCCGTCTTGAGCGGACCGAAACTGAACAGGGAAATATCCGCCTGGGGATGACCCCGGTAGCCGCCCCCATAGGTCTGGGCGCAGTCCTCGATCAGGTGCAGGCCGTGCTGCCGGCAGACGGCCAGCACGTCGGCAAGGTCGAAATGCCCGCCGAACAACTGGGCCACGACCAGGACCTGGGCCCGGGGGGTGATCGCCCGCCGCAGGGCGGCAGGATCCGGGGCCATGGTCGCCGGATCGACGTCCACGGGCACCGGGACGAACCCCTGGGCCCGGACGATCGCCACCATGTCCGGATGGGTGATGGCGCTAATCAGCACCTCGCTGCCAGGCGGTAGTTCGAGTGCCTGCAGGTACAGGTCGAAGCCCGAGCGCAGGGTGGCGCTGACCATCGTCGGCCGGTCACTGCCCCAAATGCGCCGCAGGGTTGGGCCGAGGTCGTAGGCTGCCCCCGGGGCCAGGCAATAGCCCAGGCCGGCAAGCAGATCAGCCACACGGATGTCGAATTTGATCGTATTTTCTACAGGTCGCACGACAGTCCCCGGCACGTGGAATGGCCTCGTTTACCAGGCTTATCGTAATACGACTCCGCACCGACAGCCAAACCAAGCCGTTGTCCGGTCCGGCAACGGCGACAGGTGCCGGTGTAAGGTGACATCATGTCGCAGATGCCATCGCCTCCCGCCCCGACCCAGCAGACGTCCGGTTACCTGCACGCCGTCTGGTTGCCGGCACAGGGCCTGTGCCTGTGGGGCGAGGACGCCGGACTGGCCGCCCAGCGTGCCACCACACCGCCACGGACGGACGCCGCCCATCCCTTTGCGACCCGCCCGCCGGAGTTGCGGCACGCCCTCACCGCCACGACGGCCGGCGCGGTGACGGCCGAGCCCTGCACCCTGACCCTGTGGCTGCCCTCGCACGATGCCGGTCCCCGTCCCTCACCCGGGCTGGTGGCCGACCGGACAAGACTGGTGGATGCCCAGGCCCTGGCGCCGTGGCAGGTCCCGGCCCTCAGTCTCACCTGGGCGGACGTCTGGGCCCTGGTCACCGGCACGCCGGACGGTCAGCAAACGGCCCAGTGGGGCGCCTCCCTGCATTACGTGGCGATGCTCTGCCGCAGTGTCCTGCACCAGTTCGCCCAAGGGGATGTCCGGCCACGGCTGGTGGTAGCCGGCGAAACGTTCCGGGCGATCTGGCAACCGGGTCGGCAGCGCCCGGGGATCCCCGGCGACCGGGCGCCTGCGAGCCTGTTGGCGGCACGCCCGGCGGACGGGGCGGCAGCCATCACCCCGCAGGCGTCCGTGACCCAACTGATCGACGGCCTGGCGGATGCCTTTGCCCGTCCTCGCGTCGGCGCCTGGATCACGCCCCCCGCCCGGACCGCAGCGGGCGACCTGGCCGCCATGGCCTGGCTGCAGGCCCTCAGGGCCGAGGCACCCGTCATCGACGCCCCTAGAGCGGCGCTGACGGACCTGGCCAAGTCCCTCGGCCCCTGGCCGGAAACCACGCAGACCGCCACCCCGCCGGCCGGTCTCGGCTTGGAACTGATCGCCCCGGGCGAGGGGGATCGGCGCCTTGACGTGCCGTGGCGCCTGTATTTCACGCTGCCGGAAGGCAGCGAACCCGCCAGCATGACCAAGGCCCTCTGGCGGGCCGCCAAAGTGTACGCGCCGCTGAACCGGGCCATGGAAACCCAGGTGACGACCGGTCTGCCGCTGACGCCGAAAGAAGCCCTCGATTTCCTGGCCCGAGGCGTGCCGGCGTTGCGGGCGGCCGGTTTCACCGTCCAGGTTCCGACCTGGCGGCCCTCCCAGGCCGGCACGCTCCAGGTGCAGCTGCACACGGAGATGGGCGGCACGGGCGCCGGCGGCCGCCAGGCCCGGTTCGAATGGCAGGTGACGCTCGGCGGCGAACGTCTGTCGGGCAACGCGTTGCTGCAGTTGTCCGAGGCCGAGTCGCCACTGATCCAGCTCGGCGGCGCCTGGGTCGCCATCGATCCGGCAGAGCTCAAGCAGGCCCTGGCCCTGATCCGGCCCCTGGGTCTGACGGGCGAGCGACCTTTGCGTGAGTTGCTGGAACTGGCCACTGGCGGCGATCTCGCCACCGACGGCACGACGGCCAAGATCACGGTGACGGGCTGGCTGGCCGAGTTGCAGCAGCTCGGCGACGCCACCCTCACGGAGATCGAGACGCCGGCGGCCCTGCAGGCGACCTTGCGCCACTATCAGGCGCGGGGCCTGGCCTGGCTGATGTTCATGACCCACAACGGCCTTGGTGCCTGCCTGGCCGACGACATGGGCCTCGGCAAGACGATCCAGGTTTTGGCCCTGATGATCGCCGAACGTGAAGCGGGGCAGGCGACGGGGCCCACGCTGCTGATCTGCCCGACGTCCGTCGTCGGCAACTGGCAGCGGGAAGCGGCCAAGTTCGCCCCGTCATTGCGTATCGCCATCCACCATGGTCCGGACCGGGCCCACGGCCCTGCCTTCCAGACTGCGGCAGTCGGTCACGACCTGATCGTCACCACTTACGGCCTTGCCGCCCGTGACGCCGAGACCCTAAGCGGTGTGCACTGGGACCGGGTCGTCCTCGACGAGGCCCAGATGATCAAGAACGCCGCCACCAGGCAGCACAAGGCCATCGCCGGGCTGCCATCCACCCACCGCGTGGCCCTCACCGGCACGCCCATCGAGAACCGGCTGACCGATCTCTGGGCGATCATGGCCTTTCTCAACCCCGGCCTGCTCGGCTCCGCCACCGACTTCGAGCGGCAATTCGCCACCCCGATCGAGCGCCGCCAGGATGCGACGGCGGCGGCGACGTTGCGGCGGTTGACGGCGCCGTTCATTTTGCGCCGGCTGAAATCGGACCCGGCCATCGTCCCCGACCTGCCGGAAAAGCTGGAGACGAAGGTTTACTGCCATTTGACCCAGGAGCAGGCGACCCTTTACCAGGGCATCGTCGCCGATTTGCTGCAGCGGCTGGACCACGACGAGGGCATCGCCCGCCGTGGGGCGATCCTCGCCGCGATGACGAAGCTGAAGCAGGCCTGCAACCATCCCGCCCAGCTGCTTAAGGACGGTTCCCCGATGGCCGGACGCTCGGGCAAGCTGGAGCGCTTGGAGGAGATGCTCGACGAGGTGCTCGCCTGCAACGAAAAAGCCCTCGTCTTCACCCAGTTCGCCCAGCTGGCCTATCGCCTCGGGGACCATCTCGCTGCCCGTTTCAAACAGGACGTGCTGGTCCTGTGTGGCGACACGCCGCGGGCCGAGCGGGACCGGATGATCGCCCGGTTTAATGCCGCCGATGGGCCGGCACTGTTCGTCCTGTCGCTGAAGGCCGGCGGCACGGGGTTGAACCTGATGGCGGCGAACCATGTCTGTCATTTCGACCGCTGGTGGAATCCGGCGGTCGAAGCGCAGGCGACGGATCGGGCCCACCGCATTGGCCAGGTCCGGTCCGTGCTGGTCCGCCAGATGCTCTGCGCCGGGACCCTGGAGGAGCGGATCGACCAGATCATCGAGTCCAAGCGGGACTTGGCGGACACGATCATGGGCGGCGGCGAAGACTGGCTGACGGAGCTGTCCACGGCGCAGATCCGCGACCTGATCAGTTTGTCGCCCGATGCGCTGGTGGGGAATTGAGATGACGGAACGCTTCGACCCCCGCAAAGATCCCGCCCCGGAGCCCGAGCGGCAGTCCGGCCAGATGCTGCCCCGATCCAAGGGTGAATCCTGGATGAAGTCCCGCGCCGTCACCCCGCCCGTCACCCCGCCCCGGGCCTCCAACGTGGCGGCGACACCCAGCCAAGGCGGTGG
>JACMPN010000163.1 GCA_014377495.1 Candidatus Sericytochromatia bacterium | reverse complement strand
GTGGGAGGGACTGGCCGCGACGTCGGAGCCGACCAGGGCCGGTGCCGACGGGAAGCCCCGGGCCGGCAGCGAACTGGTGGCCACACGCATGAACTGCTTCCAGACCGGCGCACAGGCCTCGCCACCCGTCATGCCCCGCATCGGGCTGTTGTCGTCGTTGCCGACCCAGACGACGGCCGCCAAATCCGGCGTGAAGCCGGCGAACCAGGCGTCCCGGGCATCACTCGTCGTGCCGGTCTTGCCGGCGGCCGGTTTGCCGAAGTAGGCCGCCGTGCCCGTCCCCCGCAGCAACACGCCCTGCATCATGTCCGTCAGCGCCGCGATGGGTGACGAGGCGAACACGTCCTTCAATTCCGGCCTGCTCTGCACCACCACGTTGCCGGCAGCATTCTCGATTTTGAGGATCGGCAGCGGGGCCGTGTATTTGCCGCCGGTCGCCAGGACGCCGTACGCAGAGCACAACTCCATCGGCGTCACTTCCGACGCCCCCATGGCCAGGGCCAGGTTGGGCTGCAGGAAGCTGCTGATCCCGCAGGCCTTGGCCGTGGCGACGACCCGCTCGGGACCGACCTGCTCGGCCAGTTTGACGGCGATGATGTTGATGGATTGTTCCAGGGCCGTCCGCAACGTCATCGAGCCGCTGAAACGCCGGCTGTAGTTCTGCGGCTTCCAGGTGCGGCCATCGCTCAGGGTGTAGGTCATCGGCTCGTCGACGACGACGCTGTCCGGGGTCATCCCGTTGGCCAGGGCCGTCAGATAGACGAAGGGTTTGAACGACGAGCCCGGTTGCCGCTTTGCCTGGACGGCACGGTTGAACTGGCTGGCGGCGAAGTCCATGCCGCCGACCATGGCCTTGATCTCCCCCGTGTGCGGGTCGATGCAGATGAGCGCCCCCTGGGACACCTTGAAGCGGCGCAGGCTCTGTACCTGTTTGATCAGGGCATTTTCGGCGACCCGCTGCAGATCGAGATCCAGCGACGTGGTCACCGTGTACCCGCCCGTGCGCATGGCGGCGGCACCCAGCTTGTCGATGAGCAGGGCCTGGACGTAGGCGGTGAAGTACGGGGCCAGATGGCTGCTGCGGATGCCACGGATCTCCACGGGGTAGACCCAGGCCGCCTTGTGCTCCTGGGCCGTGATGAACTTCAGCCCCAGCATCCGGTCGAGGACGAGCTTTTGGCGGGCTTTGGCCACTTTCGGCGTCCGGTAGGGCGTGAAGATCTCCGGACCCTGCAGGATGCCGGCGAGCAGGGCCGACTCGGCAAGGTTGAGGTTCTCGGCATGCTTGGCGAAGTAGGTCATTGCCGCCGCTTCGCAGCCGAAGGAGCCGTGGCCCCAGTAAACCTGGTTCAGGTAAAGCTCGAGGATCTGGTCCTTGGTGTAGTGGCGCTCGATCTGGACGGCCAGGAGCATGTCGGCAATTTTACGTTTGGCCGTCTGCTCGGGCGTCAGGTAGAGGTTTTTGGCCAGCTGCTGAGTCAGCGTCGAGCCGCCTTCCCGGTGGCGGAAAAAGAGGGTGGAGACGACGGCCCGGGCGAGGCCGATGGGGTCGACGCCGAAATGCTGGTAGAACCGGGCGTCCTCCATGGCCACGACGGCCTTGGGCAGCATCGGGGCCATCTTGGCCAAAGGGATGCTGAGGCGGTTCTCGTCACCGTGGATGGCAGCGATGCGCCGGCCTTTGGCGTCCACGAGGACGGTACTCTGGGGGGCGTGAATCGCCTTCAGGCCGCGGACGTCGGGTAATTGCAGGTAGGGGATGGCGGCGATGAGACCGGCGCAGGCCGTCAGCAGCAGGACGAGGCCCACGATGGTCAGGCGGCCGGTCACCCGCAGCCATGCGGGCGTCTGGCGGCGTGGGCGGCGCCTGGTTTGAGGTTCGTCGGGACGTTTGGCCATCGTTTATTCTCCGTTGCGCACCGCATCGTACACCATGGCGGGGGCTGTATGGCCGTAGCGGCGGCGCCGGGAGGCGGTCTGGCCTGTCCATGGCCGGACATCCCTGTCTCCGGCATGCCGTTTGCCGCTAAGCTGTATACCGCAGTGGACGAGCCTTGCGGCGCCGTTAGGGCGATTGCTGTTTGCCATGGCCAAGTGGCGGGGACCTGACTGGATGACGATCGATTTTTCCCAATACCATGCCGCTCTGGCGGGGCTGGACCCCTTTCGCAATGCGGGCCGGGTCAGCCAGGTCATCGGAGCGGTCATCGAGTCCGAGGGGCCGAGCTGTCACGTCGGCGAGTACTGCACGATCTACCCCACCCCCAACTCCCCGGGCATCGCCGCCGAGACGGTCGGCTTCAAAGAGGACAAGATCCTCCTGATGTGCCTGGGCGACATCTCCGGCATCCGGCCCGGTTCCCAGGTCGTGGCCACGGGCGAGCCCCAGACGATGCCCGTCGGTGACGAGCTGCTGGGCCGCATCGTGGACGGTCTCGGCCAGCCGATCGATAATTTGGGCCCGCTCCGCACCCGCAAGCGCTATCCGCTGGACAACAACCCGCCCAATCCCCTCACCCGCCGGCGGATCACCGAGCGCCTCTGTTTCGGGGTCCGGGCGATCGACGGCTTGCTGACCGTGGGCCAAGGCCAGCGGATCGGCATTTTTGCCGGGTCCGGCGTCGGCAAGTCGACCCTGATGGGCATGATCGCCCGCAACTCGGAAGCGGATGTCAACGTCATCGGGCTCGTCGGCGAGCGTGGCCGGGAGGTGCGTGATTTCGTCGAGCGGGATCTCGGCCCGGAAGGGCTGGCCAAGTCCGTCGTCGTCGCCTGCACGTCCGACATGCCGGCACTGCTGCGCATCAAGGGGGCCTTTGCCGCCACGGCCGTCGCCGAGTACTTTCGGGATCAGGGCAAAAACGTCCTGCTGATGATGGATTCCGTCACCCGTTTTGCCATGGCCCAGCGCGAAGTGGGCCTGGCCGTCGGCGAGCCCCCCGCCACCAAAGGGTATACGCCGAGCGTCTTTGCCCTGCTGCCCCGCCTGATGGAGCGGGCGGGTACGTCGGACATCGGCACGATCACCGCCCTGTACACGGTGCTCGTCGAGGGCTCCGACATGGAAGAGCCGATCGCCGACGCCGTGCGGGGCATCCTGGACGGCCATATCGTGCTGTCCCGCGACCTGGCCCATCAGAACCATTACCCGGCCATCGACGTGCTGGCCAGCCTCAGCCGGCTGATGAGCGAGATCGCCACCTCCCAGCAAAAAGAGGCCGCCGGCATGATGCGGGAGCTGATCGCCACCTACCGCAAAGCCGAGGACCTGATCAACATCGGGGCGTACGTGCAGGGGAACAACCAGCAGATCGACTTTGCCATCTACATGCACGACAAGATCGACGAATTCCTCAAGCAGGGCGTTGATGAGCCGATGGCCTACCCTGAGATGCTGGAGCAGTTGATCGGTTTGTTTGGTCAATACTAGCGTGTGACCCTTATCGGGACTTGGTTCGCCCGATGCTCAGCTCCTGACGGCCGGTGGGCTGTGATATCCGGTGTGATCCAGGGGGAGGCGGCGGCAACTGGCGCGCATGAGACATGGCTGATGGGGCAATCCCCAGGGGTTGGTGCGGATTCCGGGCCAGGCATGATCGGGACAATTCCATGATCCTGCGAGGAGAATGAAGGAGTCTCCCGCGTGTTTGACCTGACCAAGCCGTCGTTCGCCGGTCGGCAACGGATCGCCACGTGGTTGGGTTTGATCCTGCTGGTCGCCGCACTGTATGCCGGAAGCGCTGCACTCGGTCACCTGGTGGGTGTCATTCCCAGCGGTGTTGCCGCCATTTGGCCGTCCGCGGGCATTGCCTTGGCTGCTTTCCTCCTGTGGGGGCCCCGCATCTGGCCAGGGATCTGGCTGGGCTCTTTCCTGGTCAGTTTCTGGTCTATGAGTCCGGTCCCCGGCGTGGTGCCCATCCTGCCAGTCCCGATCATCGGCCTCGCCTCAGCGTCCGGAGCCACCCTGCAGGCCTGGCTCGGCGCGACATGGCTGCGTCCGGCCCTGGGCATGCCGCCGACCCTGACCGGCGTCTCGGCCGTGCTGAGACTCCTGGTGCTGGGTGGCCTGGTCAGTTGCCTGGTCAACGCAACCCTGAGCACCACGGTTCTGGCCTTGGGACATTTCATCCCCTGGTCATTGTTTGGCGCCACCTGGCTCACCTGGTGGCTCGGGGACGCAGCCGGCGTGCATCTCATCACGCCGTTGGTCCTGGCATTGGCCCATTGGCAGTGGCGGTGCCTGCAGGTCACGCCGCAGCAGATGATGAAATGCCTGGTGTTCTTGTTGGCCCTGGTGGCGACGACCAGTGTCCTCTTTGGCAGTTGGAGCCCTGTAGCCCGGGCCCACTATCCGATTTCCTATGTGCTGACGCCTTTTTTCGTCATCGCCGCCTTGCGGCACGGCCTCTGTGGGGCGACCCTGACGCCTTTCGTCGTGTCGCTGTTTGCCATCCGGGGCACCGCTGCAGGGTATGGCCCTTTTGTGGGAGACGGCTCGCTAAACGAGACACTCCTCATCCTGGACGGATTCCTGATTGCGGCCGTGCTACCGACGTTGACCCTCGCCGCCGCCATCCAGACCGAGGCTCAAAAGACCGCTGCCCTGCGCGCGAGCCGGGAACTCCTCTCGACGGTTACCGAAGGGATCTCTGACGTGATCCTGTTGAAAGACCGTCAAGGGTGCTACCTCTTGATTAATGCAGCCGGAGCGCAATACCTCGGTCGACCGGTTTCAGAGATCCTGGGTAAGGACGATGCGGCACTGTTCCCGGCCGAGATAGCCCGGACCCTGATGGCCAATGACAGCAAGATCATGGACAGCGGAAAGGGCCAGACCGTCGAAGAAGTCACGGAGACCCGGGGCGAGCGCCGCATCTATCTGTCCACCAAGAATCCCCTCCGGAACGATCAGGGCGCCGTCATCGGGTTGGTCGGCGTCTGCATCGACATCACGCAGACCAAACAACTCGAGGTCCAGAGTCAGCAGTTGGAGGCCCTGCGCCAAGCCGACATGATGAAGAACCAGTTCGTGAGTGTCCTGTCCCACGAGCTGCGGACCCCCCTGACGATCATCCTCGGCTACGGCAACGTCCTGACTGAGGGACTGCTCGGTCCCCTGGCTGCAAAGCAGCAGCAGGCGATAACCAAAATCGTGGGCAGCGCCCATGCCCTGCTTGGACTGGTCAACGATCTCCTGGACATGGGGAAAATTGTCGCCGGCCGATTTTCGGTCAGTGCGCAAGTCTTCCCGTTCCCGGATCTGTTGCAGGAAGTGATGACCAGCCTGGGGGTCCTGACCGAAAGGAAGGCGCAACACCTGATCGTGGAAGCGCCTGGTCCTGTGCCGGAAGTCATGGCTGATCGACGGCGTGTCGGTCAGGTACTGACCAACCTGATCACGAATGCCTTGAAGTTCAGCCCGCCCAACGCCACGATTCGGGTGCAAGTGAGCAGTGACAGGCATTGGCTGCGGTGCGAGGTCAGCGATTCGGGCATCGGTATCGCTTCCCACCAACTGACAGGTCTGTTTCAACCCTTCCACCAAGCTGACGGCAGTCTGACGCGTTCGGCGGGCGGGACCGGACTGGGATTGGCCATTTGCAGGGAAATTGTCTCGGCCCATGGCGGCGCCATCGGCGTGCAAAGTGAGCTTGGCCGAGGCAGTACGTTCTGGTTCACGATTCCCCTCGCCCATCCCATCGTGGACGACGTGGACGAGTTGGCCGTGGCGTGAGCCGTTGCCGCCGGGACCACACTGTGGGTGGGGCGCTGCCTGGAGTTCCTTAGAGACTATCTCAATCAACGATCGGTCGCCTGGCACCGCACGGCTGCGCCAGGACTGCGTTACAGTTTCTCACCGGACTACCCCGTCCGCTTCGTCACTGTGCCTTGCCTGGCATTGCCCTACGGCGCCAGGCTCGGTCTCGTTGATTGAGATAGTCTCTTAGTACATCAGGCCCATCGTGCCGGGTTTGATCACGGCATCCGTGCCGATGTCGACCTTGATCTCGACCTGACGCCGACCCATCGAGGCAAAGCCCCCCAGGTGCTGGCTCAGTGCCTGATCGCTCTGGATGGCCGCCGCCAGGGCATGCAGGCTGGCCTGGTCGAGCTGCGGCGACCGCAGGACGAGCGAGCCGCCCTCATTGCGTGTCAGCGTCAGATCCAACCGGGTCAGGCCCGGGAATGTGAAGCGCTTGTGGAGGATCTCGGACAGCCCCACCTTGATCGTCAGCGGCGTGTTGTTGGCAGGCATCGATGCCGACTTGATTGACGCCATGCCGATCGTCCCTTCCGCCATGGATCTGGGGGTGACGCTGATCTGTTCGCCAAAGGCCTTGCCCAGACCCTGCAGGATACGGCCGCGCACGGAGGTGCTGGGACTCTTCAGGGCCATGGCCGGCGTGACGGCGATCTGGCGCCGTTGCGGTTTCAGGCCGATCACCGGGGCATCACCCGCCACGATCTTGTTGGCGAGGATCAGGTTGCGGTTCCCGAAGTCCTTGAGGAACGGATACCCCTTGCCACGGGTCTTGATCCGCCCCGCCGCACCGGCGAAGAAGATGTCCTGCGAGGTCTCGCCGGCTTTCAGCTGATCGGCCACCTCGATCGGGGCCCCGTGCGCATCGTCATGGGCAAAGATCGTCTCGACGTGGGGGGACTCGGCGTCCTTCAGGGTGGTCGTCGCGGCGTTGAAGTCGGCGGGCAGGATGTCCTTGAGCACGTCACCCATGGCCGAGCGGGCCCCGGTGGAGAGGACGACACGTCCTGCCTCGACCTGGATGGCCTCGCCGCCGTCTTTCGGTTTGATCGTCAGCAGCAGGCGGCGGGACCCGGGGATCTCGCTGATCGACTCCAGGCGGCCGTCCAGGATGCCGAGGTGGCCGGTGTCGATGGCCGTCTGCAACCGGTTGTAGCGGGGACCAAGCGTGGGGACGCCCACCATGATGATGTCGCCGGGACCACCCTGTTGGGCGGAGCTGTGATCGTAGGCCGAGCCGGGGGCGAGACCCAACGGCAGCTCGGCGGCGATCTTGGCGCCGTCGCCCCCGCCGATGATGTAGGTCGGGGCGGCCCGCGTCCGCCAGACCGACGAGGCCGAGGGCGATCATG
>JACMPN010000001.1 GCA_014377495.1 Candidatus Sericytochromatia bacterium | reverse complement strand
TGCGGCCCGGCGATCTCGTCGAGCCCCGGTGCTGCAGGGACCCGGGCGATGACGGCCGCCGGCAGGGGGGCGCTGGTTTCCAGCCCGAAGAGTTTCTCCAGCAGGTCCTCGGCACTGAGGTAGCCCAGCTCGATCAAGGCTTCTTCGACGGTGTAGCGGGTCTTGTAGAACGGGTTGTCCACGGCAAAGGCCAGGGCCGCCGGCTTCTGGTCCGGCCGCAGCAGCATCCGGCGCACCGTGGCGGCCGTTTCCACGTCGACGACACTGATCATCGGCGTCTCCGAACCCCTTTCCTCCAGGCAGCTCAGCGTCAGCAGGTGCCGGCCATCGGGCGACACGGCGAGCAGATCGAAGGGGTCGCCATCGTCGCTGAAAGGCCGCCCCGTCAGGGCGATCGAGGCCAAGGGACTGAGGCTGACGGGATCCAGGACGTGGATGGCATAGTGGGGAGACGTGCACAGGATGGCCAGATAGCGGCCGTCCGGCGCCGCGACGACGTTGCTGACGGCGCCGTAGTACATCGGCAGGGACAGCTCGAAACCGGTGGCCAGGTTGAAGGCCCGCAACTGGGATTTCTCGGGGCTCGCCACGAGTAAGCGCTGCTGGGCACAGGCCGCCGGCATCGCCGGCTGTTGGCCCGGCTGGCGGATCTGCACGACGTGCTGGATCTGGGCCGCCTTGGCATCGACCACATAGGCGATGCCAAGCAGCCGGTCGCACAGCACCACCGTTTCGCCTTGGGGACTGACCACCAGATCCACCGGGCCAAAGAGCGAGTTGCGGGAGGTCTGGGCGTTGAAAAGTGCCTGGTGACCGTACGCCAGGTACGGCTCCCGCAGCAGGTGCCCGGTCATGCGATAGGTCTGGCCGCCCGACATGACCACGCCGTCGGGATCGGCCTGCGCCACGTCCTGCGCCACCCGGAAATCCTTGCCGATCAGCAGGGTGCCCGTCTCGCCCACGTAGTCTCCGGGCATGAACGCGCCGGCGGTCTTGGGGAGCGCCACTTTCTTCGCATAGCTGGCCATGTGCGGCGAGCCGATCGTGACCTCGTTCGTGGCATGGTCGTACGTGAACGCCGTACCGGGGACCAGGACGTTGCGCGGGTTCCGGCAGAGCTGGTCGACCTTGGCCTGGCGCGCATCATCGAGACGGCCCTCGTCCCACAGGGAGTCTTCGAGCGGGGTGCAGTGATCCGGTTTAGGCATTGGATGGCTTGCTTACAGGGCTGACAAATACCCGTCTATGATATCGCCTGCCAGGACTCCCTGACGCCTTTGCTGTGGAACGCAGGTAGGTGCCGAACAGGATACGCACCTGTGACCGACGATTTCGGCAAGCCGATGGACCCGGTTCAGCCGAGCCACCCGTCAAAACCAGGCCAGCGGTGGCAGCCTGCAGCCCCGTCACGGAATCGCCGACGCCACGCACCCCGCTGACGGGGTTTTTGTGGTTCTGGCGATGGCTGCCGACTCCTGAATCAGCCCGTGCTTAGACCGCTTGAACCTTGACCGTGGATGGCCCTATTGCCACGAGTCAAGAGTCATGACATGGGCAGTGGCCCGCCAAGCGCACCAGCAGACCTAGAACTTTTCCTGTTTTTGAATTAGACTAATTCTAAATCTGAACTTGTTATTGAAGTCCATGGCCGAAAGCCCGCATGGCGGGTCACGCGGGATCAGCTCACGAGCCGGAAGCCACGATGCGAAAGGAAACGGATCATGTTGCGAGGAAACGTCATCAAGGGGCTGCTGATTGCCGCCACGCTCTGCCCACAGTCAGTATTGGCCCAGGCGGATGGTCAGCCCCATCACGAGAACAGCCGCACTCAGCCCATTTCCAACCAATTCTGGTGGCCAGAACGGTTGGATCTGGCACCCCTTCGGCAACATGGCGCCGAGTCCGATCCGATGGGCAAGGATTTCGATTATGGCAAGGCTTTCTTAAAACTCGACCTGGCGGCAGTGAAGCGGGATCTCGCCAAGGTCCTGACCACGTCCCAGCCATGGTGGCCGGCCGACTATGGCAACTATGGCCCGTTTTTCATCCGCATGGCCTGGCACAGTGCGGGCACGTACCGGGTCGCGGATGGCCGTGGCGGGGCCGGCGGTGGCCAGCAGCGCTTCGAACCCCTGAACAGTTGGCCGGACAACGCCAATCTTGACAAGGCCCGGCGACTGCTCTGGCCGGTCAAGCAAAAGTACGGCAAGAGCATTTCCTGGGCGGACCTGATGGTGCTGGCCGGCAATGTCTCCCTCGAGTCCATGGGTTTCAAAACCTACGGCTACGCCGGTGGCCGGAAAGACCAATGGGAAGCAGACATGGTCTATTGGGGACCGGAACGGAAGTTTCTCGCCGATGAGCGCCGCACCGCCAAAGGCGAATTGCAGAACCCGCATGGCGCCGTGCAGATGGGCTTGATCTACGTCAATCCGGAGGGACCGAACGGCAACCCCGATCCCCTCGCCGCTGCCAAGGATATCCGTCAAGCCTTTGGGCGTATGGCCATGAACGATGAGGAAACCGTGGCCCTGATCGCCGGCGGTCACAGTTTCGGCAAGGCCCACGGCGCTGCGGACCCCGGCAAGCACGTGGGGGCGGCGCCGGCCGGCGCGCCCCTGGAAGCGCAGGGTCTCGGCTGGGCGAACAAGTCGGGGACCGGCAGCGGGAAAGACACGATCACCAGTGGCCTGGAAGGGGCCTGGACGGCCACGCCGACGCAGTTTTCCATTCTGTACCTGGCCAACCTCTTCAATTTCGACTGGGTCCAGACCAAGAGCCCGGCAGGCGCCATCCAGTGGGTGCCCAAGGACGGCGGAGGCGCTGGCCAGGTGCCGGATGCACATGTCCCTGGGCAGCGTCACGCTCCCATCATGTTCACGACGGACCTCGCCCTCCGGCAGGATCCCGCCTATCAGCGAGTCGCCAAACGCTTTCTGGACAATCCGAAGGAGTTCGAGCTGGCGTTTGCCAAGGCATGGTTTAAGCTCACCCACCGGGACATGGGGCCGCAGGCCCGTTATCTGGGCGCTGACGTGCCCAAGGGCGGGCTGCCCTGGCAGGACCCGCTGCCGGCAGTCACCCACAAACTGATCGGTCCTGCTGACATCGCCACCCTGAAGCAGACGATCCTGCGCTCGGGCCTGACGGTGCCGGAACTGGTGCGGACTGCCTGGGCATCGGCTGCCTCCTTCCGGGGCACCGACAAGCGCGGCGGCGCCAACGGGGCCCGCTTGCGTCTGTCGCCCGCCAAGGACTGGCAGGTGAATGACCCGGCCGAATTGGCCATGGTCCTGCCGCGTCTGGAAGCGATCCAACGGGCTTTCAACCAGTCACATCGGAACGGGACTCAGGTCTCTTTGGCGGACGTGATCGTGCTGGGCGGTGCGGCAGCCGTCGAAGCTGCTGCCAAGGCTGCGGGCGTCACGGTGGCGGTACCCGTCACCCCCGGTCGCACCGATGCGACCCAGGCCCAAACGGATGTCAGCGCCTTTGCCGTACTGGAACCCAAGGGGGACGGTTTCCGCAACTATTACGGCGAGGGCAATTACCTGCCACCGCTGGAATTGCTTGTGGAACGGGCCAATCTGCTGACCCTCACCGTGCCTGAAATGACGGTGCTGGTCGGTGGCCTGCGCTCCCTGGATGCCAATACCGGACATACGAAGCACGGTGTCTTCACCCAACGGCCGGGCACGTTGACGAACGACTTTTTCGTCAACCTGCTGGACATGTCGACGCAATGGCGGAAGGCCACGGGGTCAGCGGGCATTTACGAAGGGGTTGACCGGGGAACCGGAAAGGTCAAGTGGACGGCGACGCCGGTCGACCTGATTTTTGGGTCACATTCCGAGCTGCGGGCCATTTCCGAGGTCTATGCGGCCCAAGACGGTCGGCAAAAGATGGTGCAGGATTTCGTGCGTGCCTGGAACAAGGTGATGATGCTCGATCGCTTTGAGGTTGCCCGCCAGTAGGCCATTTCTTCATTCATCGGCAGAAGCCTTGCAACCATGGGGTTGCAAGGCTTTTCTGTTCACGTCGGGCTGATGGTGTGGTCATCCCGGGCCGAGGTCATGAATCGTCCCAACCGGCAACAATGCCAATGCCGAACCTGCCCAATCCATGCTACCTGCGGCCTGACTATTCGAGGTCTGGGGCATCATGACACCAATTTCCCTCGGTTCGGTGTCGACGAACCCGGGCATGTCTCCTGCTTATACACTGTTCCTCATGGGCAGCTCACGGAACACTACGGTGAAATGGAGGATCCCGCTTGGGCTTTGCCGATGATGATCCTTTTGCGCAGATTGAGCGATCGATCGCGAAACGGGAACGACGGCTGCAGGCCCCCCGGACGGTTTCCGGAAAAACCGGCGCCGTCGTGCGCTGTGACCTCGCTGGCGCCCTGGATCATACGGGTATCCTCGTCGATGACGACACGATCATCGAACTCGACGGCACGGGCCTGATCCGCATCGTCACGTATGCGGAGTTCCTGATGTCATCGGTTTACCGCTCTGGCGAGGCGATTACGGTGGCTTGCGACGACGACCTGGCAGTCCTGTCCGACCTGGCTGCGGCCTCGCGGGCGATCAACTTTGTCGGCAAATCCCGGACGTATCATCTGCTCTTGGACAATTGCCACCAGTTCGTATCCGGGTGCATCACCGGTGACTTCGAGAACGACGATAAGCTGTTCAGCCTGATGGAATTGACGATTTCTGAACGTCTCAACAACCACAAACCCGTTGTTTGGTGGCCATTGCAGATTTGAACCGGTGTTGGCCGATCCACCTTGGGCGCCTCACTCGCGAGCATGACATTTTGACATGGCTCCGGGTGCCTCACAAGACGATGATCAGCGTCCCGGCGACGATGCAAAGGCTGCCCACGGCGATTTTCCAGGTCAGGGTTTCGCCAAGGAAAATAGCGGACAGGGCAATGGTCAGGACGAGGCTGCCCTTGTCGATGGGGGCCACTTGGGATGCCTTGCCGAGCTGGAGGGCCCGGAAGTAGAAGAGCCAGGACAGCCCGGTAGCCGCTCCCGAGAGGATGAGGAATACCCACGTTCGTGACGGGATCGCTCCGGCCTCCCGCCAGGTCCCTTGGGCGGCCACGATGGCCCAGGCGATGCCGACGATGACGAGAGTCCGGATGGCCGTTGCCAGATTTGAGTTGACGCCCGTCACCCCGATCTTGGCCAGGATTGTCGTCAATGCCGCGCAGAAGGCCGACAGCAGGGCATAGAACCACCAAGTTCCCATCGTGTTCTGCCTTTCCGTTCCGGATTGCCGCTGTCCGTCATGCCGGCCAGAGCCCGCTTACCCGGCGGGGTGGCCCTCGCCGACGTGTTTGCCCGGCAGTCTCAAGGTAAAGACGGCCCCCTGGCCGACCTGACTGTCGCCAGTCAGGGTGCCGCCATGGGCCAGGGCGATGGCTTTGGCGATCGCCAGTCCCAGGCCCGAGCCGCCGGAACGACTGACTGGCTGCTTGCCCCGGTAGAACCGGTCGAACACCCGGGCCAGTTCCGGGGCGGCCATGCCGGAGCCAGTGTCAGTAACCGTCAGGCCGACGCCATCGGACTGGACGTCACAGGCGACGGTCACCCTGCCGTCCCGAGCCGTGTGGCGGATGGCATTGTCCAACAGGTTCGCCAGCAGGCGCCGGAGTTGCTCCGGGTTGGCGGTGATGGTGGCGGCTGGCCAGGGGCTGCCACCGAGCGTCACACCAGCTTCCTGGGCAAGGAAGCTGTAGTCGTCCAGCAGTTCGTCCAGGAATTCGTCCAGGCGGAACGGCAGGACGTCCGGGCGGTGGGCGTCAATGCGGGCCAACATTAGCAGGTCTTCGATCAGGCGGGTGAGTCGGTGACCGGCTTTGACGGCTGCCGCCAGTGAGGTGCGCAACGGCGGCGCCGACGGCTCGTCACGCGCCACTTCCAGGTGGGCATTCAAGATGGAGACCGGCGTCCGCAATTCATGTGCGGCATCGGCGATGAAACGTTGCTGGTGGTCGAAAGCCTGCCGGATCGGCCTCATCATCACGGTGGCCAGACCGTAGGCGATCCCGGCGGCGGCGCCACTGCTGTAGGCCACGGCCACGATCAGACGCAGTAACGCCTCGTGCAACGCCTGCTCCGTACCTTGCCAGTCGCAGGCGATGATGAGGGTCATTCGCTCGCCCGAGGGCCCCCGCAGGTCCCGCTGCAAGACCCGCAATGACGGGCGCCCCGTCTCGGTGCGGCGTGACACTGCGGTGAGGGGAAGAACGCGGGCAGCATGACCACGCCTGTATACCAGCCGGCCGCCGCCATCGTGTAGTTGGGCGACGACGAGGCCATGTGCCTGCACCATCTCCGCCGCCTCTTCGTCGAACAGCGGCCGATCGACGCTGGGACGCGGCTGCCAGCCGATGGCTGTCTGCATGGCATCGGCTGCCAGGTCATTGGCGGCGTCGCTCCGGACAAGCAGCGTGTGACTGACGGTGGCGTAGACGATCAGGCCGAAGCCGGCCAGTGCGAGGACCAGGACGGCGGCGAGGGAGAGGGCCAGACGGCGGCGCTGCCGCCGCAGCAGCTCAGGGTCCCACGACATAGCCGCGTCCATGCACCGTATGGATCAGCTTGGTGGCGCCGCCGCCGTCGATCTTGCGGCGCAGGTTCTTCATGTGGGTTCGCACGGTGTCGCCCGAGGCATCGACGGCATCGTCCCAGGCATGCACGAGCAACTGGTCACCGCTGACGACACGTCCGGCGTGCCGCATCAGGTGGGCGAGCACGAGGAACTCCTTCGACGTGAGGGCGAGTGTCCGGCCGTCACGTCCCACGATGCCGCTGTCCAAGTCGAGTGTCAGGTCCCGCACGGCCAGCACGTTGGTCCGGGCGATCGAACTGCGCCGCAGGATGGCCCGCAGCCGGGCGACCAACTCGGGCAGCTCGAAGGGCTTGATCAGGTAGTCGTCCGCACCGGCATTGAGGCCCGCCACCCGGTCGCCAAGCCCGTCTCGGGCCGTCAGCATCAGGATCGGCAGCAGCGAGCCCGTCGCCCGCATCCGTTGGCAGAGCTGCAGGCCATCCCCGTCGGGCAGGCCCCGATCCAGGACGATCCCGGCATATTCCCCGTTGAGGGCCAGCCCCCACGCCATGTCCCCGTCCTCGGCCACGTCGACGACGAATCCATGCTGCTCCAGACCCCGTTTCACGGCGATGGCCAGGTCCTCTTCGTCTTCCACTAGGAGCAGCCGCATGCCCACCTCCCCAGATCACCGTCGACACTGTCGTTCTACCCCATCCCGCCCCGCTTCCCAAAATCTTCACAGGCCGTGTGGAAAATGCTATCAGGACGGTGGTCGAGATGGCCAAGCGTCACGTGATCAAGGATTTTACCGTCGCGCCACGAGATCGTAGCCGTGTAGAAATCGTACTGTATGCCGCTCGCCTTCCTCCTCGCCACTGCCATCGGCGCCGCCACTGCGGCACCGGTCCCCCTCAGTCTCACTGCCTGCATCGACCGGGCTGTGGCCCGTCATCCCGCCGTCGCCATCGCCGCCATCGACCAGAAGTCGGCCTCAGCCCGGCTGACGGGCGTCCTGGCACAACGCTTGCCGTCCCTGAGCGTGGAAAGCGGCTATCTCTACACCTCCACCAAGGACGGCAACCTGGACTTCGTGGCCAACAACGCCCCGCACGAGACCCGGGCCCAGCTCTGGCTCCGCTGGCAGCCGGACACGGGTGCCCTGAGCGCCTCGCTGCGCCGGGCCCAGGCGGAGCACACGGCGGCCGAGTGGGGTATTCGGCAGGCCCGGGCCCGGCTCGTCCTGGACGTGGCCACCGCTTATTACGGCGTCCTGCGCACGCAGCACGCCCATCTGGCGTTGCGGGAGGCCGTGGCCGGGGCCCACCGCCAACTACAGGCAACCCAGCGGCTTGTCGACGTGGGCAAGGCCTCCCGGTTCGACCTGCAGCGCACAGCCTCGGCCGTCGCCATGCAAGAGGCCCGCCTGGCCCAGGCCGAGGCCGATCAGAAGCAGTACCGGCGGCGGCTGGCTCTACAGGTCGGTGACGTGGGCACGGTACCGCTCGCCGAGCCGATCGAGCCTCAGGTCGTACCCCGTCCCACCGCCCTGGCGAGCCCGGCTTCCCGGGCCGATGTGCGCCAGGCCGAGGCCCTGATCCCGGCCCGTCAGGCCGACGTGGACCTGGCCAAGCGGGCCCTGTGGCCGCAGGTGTCGTTTGCCGCGGCGGGTGGCCTCGATACCGGTACGTGGCCGGGCCTGCAGCAGTTGGGCTGGCAGGCGGGCGTCGACCTGTCCTGGCCTGTGTGGGACTGGGGCATACTGCAACGCCAGGTCGAAGCGGCACAGTTAACGGTCAGCCGGGCGGAAGCCGAAGTTCAGTTGGCGGCCCGGGCGGCGGCGGGCGACGTCATCGACGCCGAGGCCCAGGTCGACCGTGCCACGGGTCAGCTTGCGGCGTTGAAGCGGGCCGGGCAGGCGGCGGATGCGGCGCTGCTCATGGCTCAGCGCGGGTTTGCCGAGGGAGGGGTCGGCAGCCTGGACGTGCTCTTGGCTCAGCAGGCGGCCATCGAAGCCCGCCTGGCCCAGCAAAGTGCCCGCTATGACTATTTTACGGCACTCGCTTATTATCGCTGGGCGACGACGGGAACGGAGCCAGGTCAATGAGACACTATTCCGCAGGGATCACGGTCCTGGCGGTCCTGATCCTGACTGCCTGCCGGTCCGGCTCCGATGCGGCGCCAGTGGAGTCGGCGGCGCCTGCCGTGAGCGTACATACTGCAGTCGTCCAGCAAGTGACGCTGGACCACCGGTTGGCCCTGCCGGCGACGGTAATGCCGCTGTCCACCCGCTCGTCCGTCGTCTCAGCCACCGCCACGGCCCGGGTGCTGTCGCTGACCGTCCGTCCCGGTGACCTGGTGCGCTCCGGCCAACTCATCGGCACGCTGGCCGCCGATCCGAACGTGGCGGCCGATCTGCGCAAGGCCGAAGTGGCCGTCATGGCGGCGCAACGGGAGGCTCAGCGGCAGCGGCGGCTCCTCGACGTAGGCGTGACGACACGGGCCCAGCTGGACCAGGCCATGTCAGCCGAGGCCACGGCGGCGGCCGACGTGCAAGCCAAGACTCTGGCGTTGCACCTTGCCCGGAACAACACCTCGCTACGGGTTCCCATTGGCGGCACGGTGACGGCGGTGAACACGTTCGTCGGCGCCACGGCAGATCTGGCCACTCCCTTGGTGACGGTCGTGGACTTGGCTCAGGTCGGTGTGCAGGCCGAGCTCGCTGCTGAAGGGTTGAGCGGCCTGCAGGTTGGTACGGTGGTGACGATCGAGGCGCCGCCGGGGCTGCCTCTGACGGGCCGGGTCACGGCCTTGCCGCCGTCCGTCGACCCGGCGACGCAGCGGGCCCGCCTCTGGGTGGAAGCCGCCAACCCCGGGCTGCGCCTGCGCCTCGGCCAGTTTGTCACCGTGTCGGTGCCACAGGCGGCCACGACCGTGCTCGCCGTGCCAACGGCGGCCGTCGTCATGCGGCAGGCCGGACAGGTGGTCTACGAGATCGTCGCCGGCAAGGCTGTCGAACGCGCCGTCATACTCCGGGCCACGGACCAACGGGACCGGATGGCGGTCGTCAGTGGCTTGCGTGCCGGCGCCGTCGTCGCCCTCGATGCCGACCCCCTGTCCGACGGGATCGCCGTCCGGATCGAAAGTCCGCCGGCCAAATGATGGGGACTGCCTTTAGCCGCATCGACCGCCATTTCAAGGCCCTGATCACACTCGTGTTCGTCTTGACTGTCAGCGGCGTGCTGGCGGGTCTCGCCATGCCGGTCGCCCTGTTTCCCGCCGTGACGTTCCCCCGCCTCGTCGTCTCGGCTGAGGTCGGGGCACTGCCCGCCGACCAGGTCGTTGTGCAGGTCACCAAACCCCTGGAGGAAGCGCTCGCCAACGTCCCGGGCATCGGCCGGGTCCGCTCGACCAGCTCCCGCGGGGCGGCCGAACTGTCGGCGTCCTTCGCCTGGGGGACCGACATGCTGGGGGCGTTCCTGCTCTCCCAGGCGGCGGTCAACCAGGCCCAGGCCGTCTTGCCGGCCGGCACGGTCCTCACCGTGCGGCGGATGGATCCCACGGTCTTTCCCGTCATCGGATACAGCCTGACGAGCGCCAAACGCACCCAGGCATCGCTGCGGGAGATGGGTGTGCAGACGCTCCGGCCGCTGCTCATGCGGGTGCCGGGCGTGGCCCGGGTGAGCGTGCTGGGCGGCGACCAGCGCGAGGTGCAAGTCCGGCTCGATCCCGCCAAACTGCTCGCCCGGGGCCTGACTGCCTCGGGCGTGGCCGATGCCGTGACCAAGGCCAACGTCCTCTCGTCCGGGGGCCTGATGGAGTCGGGTCTGCAGCTCTACTTGACCCTGGTGGACGGCCGGGCCCCCACGGCCGAGGCCATCGCCGCCTTGCCGGTGGCCTCAGTCGGCGGTCAGGCAATAGGCTTGGGTGAGGTCGCCGAGGTGGTCGAGGCGGTGGCGCCGCGCTGGACCCGGGTCACCGCCGACGGGCGTGACGCTGTACTGATCAACATTTATCAGCAGCCCGGCGGCAACACGGTCAAGATCGCCGCCGCCGTGCAGCAGATGCTCAAAGAGGCATCCGGTCAATGGCCGACCGACGTGGCCATGCACCAGTTCTATGACCAGTCGGAGCTGATCTCCGAGTCGATGGGTAGCGTGCGGGACAGCATCCTTGTCGGCATTGGGCTAGGCATCATCGTCATTTGGGCCTTCGTGCGCCGCTGGCGGCTGACGCTCCTGGCGGCGGTCGTCGTGCCCGTGTGTCTGGGGATCACGGTGCTGATCCTTTACCTGCTGGGCCTGACGTTCAACGTGATGACCCTGGGCGGGATGGCCGCCGCCGTCGGCCTGATCCTGGATGACGCCATCGTCATGGTCGAGACCGTCTCGCATCACCTGCAGCTCGGCAAGCGTCCGGCCGAAGCGGGTGCGGACGCCATCCAGGAGCTGACGGTGCCCTTCATCGGGGCGACGGCGGCGTCGTTGGTCGTGCATATCCCGCTGGCCTTTTTGAGTGGCGTCACGGGGGCCTTTTTTGCCTCGCTGTCGATCACGATCGTCGCCGCCCTGACCGTGTCGTTGGGGGTGAGCCTGTGGCTGCTCCCGTCGCTGGCGGCCCGGGTGCTGCGGCCCCAGATCGAGACGCCGCGGCCGGAGTCCGCTGCCACACGGCTTTACAGGCGGGTCCTCGGGGTCTGTCTGCGGCAGCGGATCGTCGTCACCGTCGTTACCGTGCTCCTCGTCATCGGCGGCGTCTGGCTTTACGGGCAGTTGCCCACCGGCTTTTTGCCCCAGATGGACGAGGGTGCCTTTGTCCTCGACTACCGGACCCCGGCAGGCACGTCGCTAAAGGAAACCGACCGCATCCTGCGCCGGATCGAGACCGAACTGCAGCACACTCCAGAGATCGCATCGTACTCCCGGCGCACCGGCCTGCAACTCGGCGGTGGGCTCAGCGAAGCCAACGAAGGGGATTTCCTGGTCAAACTGCACAAAGGAAATCGCAAAGCCCTGGACGAGGTCATCGCCGAGGTGCGGTCCCGGACGGAGCCTGTCTTGCCGGGGACGACGCTGGAGTTCGTCCTGCTGATGGAGGACCTGGTGGGGGATCTCACGGCGGTACCCCAGCCCATCGAGGTCAAGGTCTTCGGCGGGGACATGGTGACGAATCAACGGGTCGCCAGGGAAATCGCCGCCCTCCTCCCCGACGTGCCCGGTGTCGTCGACGTCGTCGACGGGATCATAGTGTCGGGTGGTGGCCTGCGGGCCACCCTCGATCCGGTCGCCGCCGGCCGTTACGGCGTGACGACGGCCGAAGTGGCGACCGCCGTCCAGCTGGCGGTCAGCGGGCAGGTGAGCAGTACTGTGCTGCGTGGGGAGCAGGTGGTCGGCATCCGGGTGCGCACCGGGGTCTTGCCGCCAGCGGATGCTGCGGCCCTGGCCGAGGTGCCGGTGATGACGGCCAGCGGTCGCCCCGTGCGCCTCGGGCAGGTGGCGCGGATCGTCGATGAGCCGGGCCTGACGCAGATCCAGCGGGAAAATCTCAAGCCCATGGTGGCCGTAACGGCCCGCCTGGAAGGCGTCAGCCTGGGCGGGACCGTCGATCGGGTCCGGGCGACGTTGGCCCGGAAGCTGCAGCTGCCTCCCGGCGTCAGCCTGGAATTCGGCGGGTTGTACGAGGAGCAGCAACGGGCGTTCCAAGGCCTGCTGATGGTCATCGCTGCCGCCGTGGCCTTGGTCCTGGGCGTGCTGCTGGTCCTGTTCGGTGGTTTTCGCATCGCGTTGACCGTCACAGCCGTGTCGGCGGTGTCGGTCTGCGGCTCGCTGGCCGCACTGGCCCTGACGGGCACGGCCCTGAACGTCTCGTCGCTGATGGGGGTGGTAATGGTCGTCGGCATCGTCGCCGAAAACGCCGTGTTTTGTCTCTACGAGGCCCACCAGGCGATGGCCGCTGGCCGTGAACCGGGGGCGGCCCTGCTGGCGGCCGGGTCCCGACGGTTACGGCCGGTCTCGATGACCGTCGTCGCCGCCATTTTGGCCTTGCTGCCACTGGCGATGGGCTGGGGAGCCGGGGCCCAGATGCAGCGTCCGCTGGCGATCGCTGTGATCGGGGGCCTGGCTCTGTCCGGTCCGCTGATCCTCCTGGTCCTGCCCGCCCTGACGCTGCTCGGTACCAAGGCGCCTGCCCAGACAATTTGAGCGAGGTAAGAACGCTGCCCTGATTTGGGCTCTTCCGCTCTTTTGGTGAAGCCCGGTCCGGGTTGTCATTCTGACTCAGCCGGGACAGGCGGGGTGATCCGGGAAAGTCAGCGCCCTCACGAAGTATCGGGGGCCCTGAGACACTCTCAGGGCCCTTTGCGTTCACGGGCTTGTTACTGGAGCACGTGTTTGATCATTGCCCCGGCCACTTCACCCATGCGATCGCCGATTATGCGCTTCTCCGCTGATTAGCCTGTCGGCTTGAGGACGACTTTGGTCCAGCCGTCATCGCGCCGGTCGAAATGCAAATAGGCTTCCGGCGCCTGACTCAGGGGCAGCTGATGCGAAACGATGAACGACGGCTTGGCCCTGCCCGCCTCGATGAGGTTACGAAGACGGCGGTTGTATGCCTTTACGTTGCACTGGCCGGTACCGATGCGCTGCCCTTTGGCCCAGAAAAGGCCCATATCGAACACAACTTCGCCCTGCTTTCCCAGATCGTCAGGCGCCCCGGGGTCTTCGGGCAGAAATACGCCGACCACGCCGATCCCGCCGGTGAACTTCACAGACCGCACGAGATTATTCATCGTCAGGTTGGGGTGTTCGTTCCCCTGTGAATCGTGGCACTGGTAACCGACGCATTCACAGCCCCGGTCGGCCCCCTTGCCTTTGGTTAGTTCCAACACCTTGTCGACCGGGTCGTCCTTGGCGAAGTCGATCGGGATGGCGCCGATCGACTCGGCTAGCCGCAACCGATCCGGATGGGAATCCACGACCATCACTTTAGCCGCACCCTTGATCATCGCTGAGTAAGCGGCCATGAGGCCAACCGGCCCGGCCCCGTAGATGACAATGGACTCACCGGGTAGCAGGCCCGCTAACTCGGTGGCATGCCAGCCCGTCGGGAAGATGTCGGAGAGCATCACGTAATCGTTCTGCTGCTCTTCCGCCTCGCGCGGCAGCCGCAGGCAGTTAAAGTCGGCATACGGTACACGGAGGTATTCGGCCTGTCCGCCGTTATAGGGCCCCATACCGGCAAAGCCGTAGGCCGCGCCAGCCATGCCTGGCTTGGGATTGAGGGTGAGGCAGTAGGCGGTCAGTCCGGTATCACAATTGGCGCAGTGACCGCAGCTGATGTTGAACGGCAGGCAGACGATATCGCCGACCTTGATCCGGTCAACCGTCTTGCCGATTTCGATGACTTGTCCGAGGCTCTCGTGCCCGAGCACCCGACCACGTTCGAAATCGGTCCGACCTTCGTACATGTGCAGGTCGGAGCCGCAGATGTTGGTTGTCGTGATCCGCACCAGTGCATCAGTCGCTCGCTCAATTTTGGCGTCCGGCACTTCTTTTACCTTGACGTTGCAAGGCCCCTCATAAACAGCCGCTTTCATCAGAATCCTCCTTCGGTGGTTCACATACAGCTCAGCTCCACTGATTGCGAAAATTACACCATGGGCCTTCGGAAGAAGCTTCGACAGAATGCCTGGGCGAGCGTGCGTGTCCCTCACGGACGTGGGCGTCGGGGCAGGGCGACTTCTATTGCCGTGAGGTAAGCGTTCAGGTTAGAGCGGCATGACCGCTGGCCTGCAGTTTGTGAGCAAGAGAAGTCGGCCCTGCCGCGAAAAAGCCCGGTTGCAGCCCGGTTGCAACAGCCACCACAAAACGAGTCTTGGTCCCAAAGAGAGAGGGCGGTCAGTGAAAGCTGACCGCCCTAAAATGGAGGTATGCGCCGAACAGGGTTCGAACCTGTGACCTACGGCTTCGGAGTTCATTGCTGTGACATGCTTTCAGGGTTTGTATGGGTCCGCATATGTCTGCCTGTGCATGTTTCGGCGAATGCCATATTTCCGCAGGAGTCCGCGTCCCTCTGGTGTAGTTCGCCCGCTTGGCTACAGTTTGGCTGCAGTAAATGGTGGCTACGTCGCCGTTGTGAACCCCACGCTCGGCTAGCCAAGCGCCAGACTTCGTGCCCGAGGTAAGATCGCTTCCAACGGCATGTCACCGGCATCGGGTAGCACGACTCTCTGAGGTAAAATGGTCTCAGGGTTGAAAATCCGAAGGAGAGGATCGATCAGGATGTCTGCACGGATACCGATCGACAAGAGCGCCATTGCCGACTTCTGCCGGAAATGGCGCGTCACCGAGTTGGCGCTTTTCGGGTCCGTGCTGCGGGATGACTTCGGGCCGGACAGCGACGTGGACGTGTTGGTAGCCTTCGCCGGGGGACGCACCCCCGGATTGGGCTTCATCACAATGGAAGACGAGCTGAGTGCCATGTTTGGGCGGAAGGTGGACCTTCTGACGCGCAAGTCCATCAGCCCGTTCATCCGGGAAAGGGTGCTTGCAGAAGCTGAGGTGCAGTTTGCAGCATGACGACGTGGCCTACGTTCAGCACATGTTGCTGAACGCCACCAAAGTCGTCAGCCGGGCGAAGAATCTTGACCGATCCACTTTTGACGCCAATGAAGACCTGCAGATCATCTTCTCGCACCTGATCCAGACGATCGGGGAATCCGCCCGTCGGGTGTCGCCCGATTTCCGGGGCAAGTACCCCTCGGTCCCGTGGAAAGGGGCTGACGGGCATCCGGAGCAAGATCGTCCACGACTATCTGGACGTGGACTTCGACGTGCTTTGGGACGTTGTGACTGTCGACCTCGGTCCCCTGATCGATGCGCTGAAGCAGATCATCACGGACGAGCCCGGCTCGCCGTGATCCGCTGGGGACGACCTCGTTCACGCCCGCATCCTTACTGGTAGGCGGCAGCTCGTACTCTCGGCCGCCCACGCCTACTACCTCCTGGCCATCACGACCGGACTGCGCCAAGGTGAGCTGTTCGCCCTCCGCTTGCCCGACATCGACCTGGGCCGGCGCATGATCTCCGTCCAGCACACCTTGATGGGGATCAACGGCCGGATGGAGTTGGCCGAGCCTAAGACGGCTAAGGGGCGTCGGCACGTGGACTTGCCG
>JACMPN010000014.1 GCA_014377495.1 Candidatus Sericytochromatia bacterium | reverse complement strand
GCCCGTTCAACCGAGCTGGTAGCCGCCATGCAGCAGCGGTTCAAGGAGATCAAGGCGGACGATACCCTTTCGTTGCTGTTCAAAGGGGCAAAGTCCGCCGATGAACGGTCCCGGGCCGCCGACCTGGCCACGGCGACCTGACGCTGCAGCCGCCCCGTGACCCCGTCACGTTTGAGTCCCCAAAAAAGAGCCGCCGGGTGACCGGCGGCTCTTTTTTGGGGACTTAAACGTGACGGGGCCACGGGGCGGCTGCAGCGTCAGGTCGCCGTGGCCAGGTCAGCCGCACGGGACCGTTCATCGGCGGACTTCGCCCCTTTGAACAGCAGCGAAAGGGTATCGTCCGCCTTGATCTCCTTGAAACGCTGCTGCATGGCGGCTACCAGCTCGGTTGAACGGGCCCCACCGAGCGCCTTCTCGATCTTCGGGAAAAGGTCGCGTTCCTCTTCCTCGACGTGGTGCTCGATCAGTTCCTGCAGGACCTTCAGCCGGGGGGCGAAGGCTTTGTCTTTGGGGTTGGTGGCGATCAGGCGTTTGAGTTCGAATTCGGCCACGGCATGCTCTTCGATTGCTTCGGCGATGAGGTCGGGCTGCACGCTGCGCACTGCCGGATAAAAAATCTCGTTTTCGATGGCCATGTGGGCAATGAGGTCCGTGGCCAGATCATCGAGCGTCCCTGCGGTCATCCGCCCGCCCTTTTCCAGCTTTTTGAACAGTTCCTCGGCCTTACGGTGCTGCTTCTTGAGTAGGTCTGTCGCCATCATGGTCGTACTCCTTGCTACGTGGGGCAGTGTTCGCTGGAACCGCCACCCATCTATGTATTCAGTTGGTTGATATTGCTGGTGTCCGGGACCCTGCAGGACCCGGATTTTCGACTCACATGCCCGCCACACTCCGCAAGCTTTGTACATCAAACGTAATACACCACAATGAAGCGAGTCAAGTTGCGGCCCGGAGCGGCAGCCCGTCCCCCCTGGCGTGGGCGCTCAGCCTAGACAGCGCTCCCTGTGACCATTTCAGCCTGTCCCGATGGCGGCACCCGGCGGTGTTTCGCGTGTCGCTGCGACACATCCGCCTTGGCCCGGGCCGTTTCACTCGCCCTGATTGCGTTGCAGCCCCCCAGCCCGGCGCTCGCGCCCCTAGCCCGTCGAGGTGATGGGGCAGACGTGATCCGGCCCGACCATCCGTCGCGTGCCCACCGCCGTCAGACCGAGGACCCCGTCGCAACGGGGCACATAGCCCGCCGGCAAAACCCTCAGGCAATTCGCCTTGACGCCCAAGACCAGCAAAGCGCAAGATTTTCTATGAAAATTCATGTTTATTTGTAAACATGCCGACTGACCGGCCCACCGGATCCGCCTCTCATCATCTCTTAATGCTCGACCCCGTCCAGCCCCGCGAAACCGCAGCGCCCCCGTCTACAGCAAGCAGATCCCATGAAAAATCACCTCTCCGCCATAGTCGACAACCGCCTCGCAGCCGACCAGGTTGTCGCCGAACTGCGTACGATCGGGGCGATCGGCGGCGCACTGATCAAGCTTGGCTATCCCGAGGACGAGTCCAGCGACTACGGCGAGGCAACCGAGCGGGGTGGTGTCCTGGTTTCGGCCGACATGGCGGGCCACACCGTCCTAGAACCGAACGTCCGGAAGATCTTCCGCCAACACGCCGGCCGCACGGCCCCCGCCCTCGTTTAACCGGCCCCCCCGATGACGGCGCATTCCCGCACAGTGCTCGCAGCCAGACAGTCAGCCACGTCGCATCAACGCAGCAGGTGAGCCTGACACGCCCCGGTCACACACCCACAGCGCTCAGCGCCGTCGTCCCCTGGCGCCCCTGTCCCGATTGGGAGAGGGGCTTCCTGACTTTGGTTCGTGCACTTGCGGAGGACCGCACGGGTCGGACGCCTAAAACGCCCAGCCCCCGTTGACGAAGATGTTCACAAAATAGAGGAGCAACGCCCCGAACCCCAGCCCCAGCAGGACCTGGACCCAGACGGGGCGGATCTGGCCGAGGGCGAGGAACAGCGGGACCACGGCATAGGTATAGCGGGGATAGCTGAAGTTCTGGCGGAACGAGGAAAACATCAACACGTAGCAGAGGGCATAGGCGACAAGATCCAGGCGGGGCTTTTTCCACATCCACCAGATGAGCGTGCCGAGACAGCCAAACGTGAAGATCGGGTTCCACCCGTAGTACATCATGTAAGCCTGGTCAGCCTTGCCATCCAGGAAGCGGTTGAACAATTCCCAGGCCAGCCACAGCGGTTCCTGCAGGGGCCACTGGGGGAGCATGGGCGAGGGAGAGGCCTGGTACTCCCGGTAAAAACTCGTGGCAGAGCCGAACAGGTAGGCGTTCATGGCCATATAGCCGACAAACGCCCAGGCAGGGATGACGATCGCCGTCAGATCCATCCGCGTCAACCGGCCCTGACGCCAGCGCCAGACGAGGCCGATGGCGATCGCCGGCAAGAGGCTGAGCCCGACCACCCGAGTGAGAATCGCCGCGCTGGCGGCCAGACCGGCCACAAAGAACCGTTCCTTCCGCAACGCAACGAACGTCCCGATCACGCTCAGCAGATAGACTCCTTCGGAATAGATGGAGTTCGAATAGAAACTCGTCGGAAACACGCTGAAGAGCAGCACCGTCGCCACGGCCTGGCGGTCGGTGAAACCCTCCAGCTCTGCCAGCCGGTACAGGAGGTACGAACTCCCGAACGTGGCCAGCAGCGAGATCGCAATCCCACTGATGACCAGGGACAGCCCCAACCCGTGCGACACCAGATACAGCAGACCGGGAAAAAGGGGCGGAAAGCGTCGGACAAACGCCTTCTGCAGCTCCGGAATGCCTTCGGGAAAGTAGCCCTGGGAGGCGATGACCTTGTAGGCGTCGGCATCCCAATGGTCCCAGATGGACAGCCAGTTGTAGGCAGTGCCCGGGGGCGGGTTGAACATGTGGCTGCCCCAAAAGAAGAGCGACACCTTGATGGCCACGACGGCCAACATCAACCAGAAAAGGGTATGGCGGGGACGATTCATGGATACAGCCTACGGAGGTGGCAAACATGGGGCATGTCTGCGCATTGTGGCCGATCAGGGCCTCGTCTGACCAATCCCGGCCTGTAAAAACGGTCGGACGACATCGATGAACCGCTCCGGTGTCTCCACATGGGCAAAGTGGGACGTCCCGGTCATCCAGACGAAGTCGGCATCCGGGACCAACGCCTGCAGCCGGGCACCGACATGCGGGGGCACCATGGGATCCTGCCGGGCATAAACCAATTGCAGGGGGACCGGAAACGGCTGTTGGGCGAGGACCCGGGCTTCCAGTTGCTGGACGAAGGCCCGAAACGCCATCGGGTCACAGGCCTCCTGCAGGCAACGCAGAAAACAGCGTGCCCCGTCCGACGAGGCGAGGGGCGTGCCATAGGCGTGGGCCTCCTCTTGGGATTTGAGGGTCTCGTCGAAGTATTTGACGAAACGGTGCACCCACCGGTAGGGATCCCGGCGGATCCGCCGTTCGAGGGCCCTGAACACGCCCGGCAGCGACAACCCGAACCGCAGGACCCACAGCCGAGCCAGGGGCACGGCAGGCGAATGGATGTTGACGAGCCGGCGGAAGGCGCCGGGATCACGCAGGGCCTCCCGCATGCAGAGATACCCGCCCAGGGAATTGCCGACGGCCAGACAGCCCCGGATATCGAGCGCAGCTTGGAACTCGCCGATCCAGCGGGAGAGCGGCTCGGGAGCAAACGAGCAGTGTCTGGGTTTGTCGCTGCGTCCCGCCCCGGGCAGGTCCGGGATGATCACCCGGAAATCCCGGGCCAGGCTGGCTGCCACATACCGCCATGAGTAACTGCTCGTCATCAGGCCATGGACCAGCAGCAGCGGGGGGCCCTCGCCTAGCGACCGGTAATGGATGCGCAGCGGACCGTAGCCCTCGCTCACCATGTCGAGGTCACAGGGCTGGGTCAGCGCGTAGGCGTGCGGCAACCGGGGCACCGAGGGGATCTCGCCATAGGGTTGTTGGGTAAATGGCTTCGCCTGACCCATGGGCAGCTGCACCCCGCATCGTGATTGACATTTCTAGTCTGCCCCTTATTTGAGCGCTTGGATAGCAAAATCACGCCAATCCCGCCCATTGCACATCCCGCCGACCCGGCTGCCTGCTCTGCCAAGCGCTGTTAAGATACCTTTAACCAAAGCTTCTTCCCTGTTTAGGCGCGGCGACGCCAGTTTGGCGGCCCTGCACCCGAAAACCCCTACAGGGATGGATGGAGAGGAAACGGGTTTGATCACGGTTCAACACACCACCAGCACGACACCGGCCGCAGAGCCGCCCTGTGGGCTGCGCCCGTTGGCGTCACGGCCCGTCAGGGCTGTACCGGCTCACCAGATGGATCAGCTGCACCAGACGACCCTGGGGGCCGAAACGGCCGCCACGATCGGCAAATGCACGCTGAAGCTCGTCCAACAGAGCGGCGTCAAAGTCCCATCCAAAGCCAATCCCGTCAGCTGGCTCGCCGTGGCCGGCGCTGCCGATGGTGCGGCCCTGACCGCCGAGTCGCCTCTCCTGAAGACCGGCCTGATGTTGGCCGGCCATTACGGCGGCTACCGTTTTGGGCTGGCGGCGCCCCTGATGGGCCTGCGCACCAGCCTCATCGCCGTCACCGGTGTGACTGCCGGCGCCATCGTGCCCCAGTTGACTGTGCGCACCGCCAGCGATCCCCTCCACCCCGAAGCACCCGTCGCCCCGAACACAGCGGAATCCCGCCGGGCCGGCATGATCGGCGGGGTGACCGGGGCCGGCCTGTCCACGGTGACACTGCTCGTCAGTCCGCAACTCCTCACCCCTGGTCGGGCCTGCTCCTTTGTCGCCCTGGGCGCCATTTCCGGCTGGGCCGACGGCGTCGCCTCAGTGACAAACGACCGCAAAAAACAGGCCCTGACAACGGCCGTGGGCCATGCGTCGGGCTTCTGCCAGTCGGCGATGCCCGGTGCCCAGGCCGCCGCCCGCAGCGGACTTTCCCGCACCGGCATGATGGGTGTCGCCCTCGTTCCCTTTGTGGCCGCCAGTCTGGACAACGCCAAACACGCGGCCCCCTGAACCCGTTTCCCGGCCCGTCACGGACCGGGTTAGAATGCGGGCGACCGTCGTCTTTTTGCAGGAGTGTGCTCGCGATGCCCGCCGTGGTCCTGTATCAACCGGAGATCCCCGGCAACACGGGCAACATCAGCCGCCTCTGCGTGGGGGCCCGCACGCCCCTGCACCTGATCGAGCCCCTGGGTTTCCAGCTGACGGACCGCCACCTGAAACGGGCCGGCCTCGACTAT
The DNA here is from genome assembly GCA_014377495.1 of Candidatus Sericytochromatia bacterium. Taxonomy (GTDB): domain Bacteria; phylum Cyanobacteriota; class Sericytochromatia; order JACMPN01; family JACMPN01; genus JACMPN01. The sequence goes on along the minus strand of JACMPN010000014.1, from coordinate 1,811 downwards.
TGGGGCGATCTGGAGCTTTACCGTCACCCGGATTGGGCAAGCTTCCTCGCCGCCCACCCCGGCCGGCGGATCGTCGCCGTCAGCACCAAGGGCGCCATCACCCATTCCGACTGGACCTACGCCCCGGATGACATGCTGCTCTTCGGCCGGGAAACGTCCGGGCTGCCGGCCGAGATCCTGGCCGCCCATCCGACCGTGACAATCCCCCAGTGGGGACCGGTGCGCAGCCTGAACCTGTCCAATGCCGTGGCCATCGTCGTCTATGAGGCCTATCGGCAGCTCGGCATTCCTGCCGCTTAAAGCGAGTTGAGAAACGCCGCCAGTGCCGACCGGTCCTGACGGGGCATCGTCCGGAAGGTGTCTTTGGCCGCAGCCGCTTCGCCACCATGCCAGAGAATGGCCTCCGTCACGCTGTGGGCCCGGCCATCGTGCAGCAGGGAGAGCTGCCCCTGGACCGCCGCCCGCAAGCCCAGGCCCCACAGGGGTGCGGTCCGCCACTCGCTGCCGGTTGCCAAAAAGTCCGGTCGGCCGTCGGCGAGGCCCGCCCCCATGTCGTGCAGGAGCAGGTCCGTATACGGGTGGATCGTCTCACGACCGACCTCCGGGGCGTCCGGAAAGGCCCCCGTGCGCTGGGTCGGCATATGACAGGCCACGCAGTTCGCCTGGTTGAACAGCAGGGCACCGCGACGGATCTGACCGCTGGCGATGGCCCGACGGTCCGGCACGGCCAGCGTGCGCAGATAATGCACCGTCGCCTTCAGGCGGTCGGCATCGATCTCTGGCGGCCCGACAGGCCCTGTGACCTGACTTTGACCGGTGACCGACTCCGTGGGAAACCTCGGGGAGGTGATGCCCATGTCGTTATGATAGGCCGCCGCCACCTGCTGCGTCAGCGTGGGGATGTTCGCTTTCCAGCCGAACCGGCCCAAAGCCGCCCGTCCAGCCACCTCGTCCCAGACCTGATTCGCCCGGCCCGAGATGCCGTCGCCGTTCCGATCGTCCGGATCGGCGGCGGCCAGCACGGCGGCTGCCGGGATCGCCTCCAGCAGCCCCATCCCGATCAGGGACGGGGTCAGTCGGGGCGACAGCAGCACCTGCGCCTGGATCGCCCGCTTGGCCGCTTGGGCGAGGCGGGGCTGTTTGGCCTTTCGGATGTAGGGGGCGGCACTGGCTCACCTCAGCCAGAATCACGGCACGACGCCGCCGGTGCGACAGGCTCGGATTCCGGTTGGCTCAGCCGGACGGTCAAGGCCAGCAGGAGCCAAAACAGGATATTCACCTGGGGCCGGAAAAACACCGTATCGACCATGCCGTGCACCATAATCGCCAGGGTGCCGGCCAGACAGCCCGTCATCAGCCAGGCTCGACCGTCCGACAACCGTTCACGGATCGCCCAGACCTGGCGGGCCAGGTGACTGCAAAGGAGCCACAGAAACGCCAGCAGCCCGACGATGCCCAACTCGACGAAAACCTCGAGGAAAATGTTGTAGGCCCCGAGGGCATGGAAGCCGCTGATCATGTACAGCGGATAGATGCGATTGAACACGTCGTTGCCGGGGCCGATCCCCGTCAGCCAACTGTCGCCAATCATCCGGAAAACAGCTTCCCAGACGTTGGCCCGGAACGAGTTCGACGAATGACCGCGCACGGTGACCATGCTGGCCAGGCGCTCCATCAGCGCCGGGGACTGGCTGACGGCCAAGGCGGCCAGGACGAGCAGGACGACGCCCCCGATGAGCAGCGGCTTCTTCAGCGGGGCCAGGCGGGCCCGCTCAGACCAGACGAACACGACGCCAAATGTTGCCCAGACG
>JACMPN010000162.1 GCA_014377495.1 Candidatus Sericytochromatia bacterium | reverse complement strand
GTCGGAGATTGTCATCGCCCGGCCGGAATAGCGAAAGGTTGACCCGGTGCGGTTCAGGGTGCGTCGCCTGTGAGACGCACCCTGAACCGCACCGGGTCAACCTTTCGCTATTCCGGCCGGGCGATGACAATCTCCGACAATGGCACCTGGCCCCCGGCTGAGGACGACAGGCCGATTGCCTTGTTCAGACTGGTCGTCACCGCCGGATCCGGACTGGTATCGAAAATGGCCAACTGGCGGCCGACCTGCATTGACGCATAGAGCCGGGTCCCGTCGGGAGTCACGGCCAAGCCGAACGGCATGGCCACAGCCGATCCCAACTCGGCGTGCTGAAGGACCGTGCCGGCAGCCGGGTCGACGACGGCGATCGTATTGGTGCCGGGGCAGGCCACGTACAGCTTGGTCCCCTGGAGATTGACAATCACCTTGCCGGGCTGAGCCGCCTGTCCGTTGCGTTTGAGATCGACGGTACGGGCTGTCCCATCCGCCGCGACGATCAGCATTTCATTGCGCTGCGCATCGACGAGGACGCTCTGGTCCCGCCACATCGCCACACTGACCAACCGACGATCCGTCGCCGTCGGCAGGGTCACGGCCGCAGCCGTATAGACCCCGGCAGAGGATCGTTGCACCCTGTACAGTTGGGTCGCCGAAACGGCCACCGTGACCGCCCCATCGCTGGAGACGGCCACACCCACCGGCACGTCGCTCATCGGGGCAATTCCCTTGAGCGTGGGCCGATCACGGGGGAGCGACACGTCCACCACCGCGATCCGGCGGTCACCGGCCACGGCCACGACGGCTTCTTTGGCGGGGGCATTCATGACGATCTGCTGCGGGTTGCGGCCGACCCCAATGTCGCCCAAAGGGTTGTATAGACCGTAATCCCGCTGCTGATAGGTGCGCACGGTGTGGGTGGTTTCATTGGAGATGAGCAGCAGGCGCCCATAGGGCGTCACGGCCAAACCGCTCGGCACGCCGCCGGCACTCAGGGCAGTGGCCAGACGGTTGACCCGCAGGTCGATGATCCCCACCTCCTGCCCTTCAGGGACCAAGGCAAAGATGAGTGCCGCCACGGTCTCCCCGGGATCGGTCGGCAAGCGGTTTGGACAGCCACTGACCAGGGCGAGTGCCGCTACCATCAAGCCGATTGCCCACCGCCGTTGAGTTTGCATCGTCTGCACCTTTCCTGCCTGCCGCCCCAGCCCTCAGGGTTGACCGGGGAACATCGCCTCAAACTGAGCCAGATGTTCTTTGCCGATCCCCTAAGTTACATCAGGTTTTCGAAGTACACCGCTTTCCAGTCGGTGAAAAATTCGAGAGCAGCCTTGCCCATCTCGCGACCGCCCTGCCCGGAATCCTTGACCCCGCCAAAAGGCAGATGCACCTCGGAGAAGATCGTCGGGCCGTTGACGTGAGCCATGCCGGACTCACAATGACGAACGAAATGGTGGGCCTTGTGCAGGTCTTTCGTGAAAATACTCGCTGAAAGACCGAACTTGCTGTCGTTTGCGGCGGCCAGGGCTTCTTCGTAGGTATCGACAATCGTCATACTCAGCACCGGCCCGAAGACCTCTTCCTGGAACAACGTCGACTCACGCGTCACGTTCGTAAAGATCGTCGGCTCGATGAAGTGGCCGTGGGCATGATCGCCATCTTCAAGGGCATTGCCGCCGAGAGCCAGTGTCGAGCCTTCGTTCTTGCCGATCTCGATGAAACGGAGCACTTCACGCTTACGGTTTTCATCGACGAGGGGCCCCATCGTGACGGTCGGATCGGCGCCGTTGCCGACCTTGATGGCCTTGGTCAGCTCGATCATCCGGGCCAGGAACCTGTCGGCGACCGAACGCTCGACGATGACCCGACTGGTCGCCGTGCACCGCTGGCCCGTGGAGCCGAAGGCCCCCGCCACGGTGAGTTTGGCCGCCAGCTCGAGATCGGCGTCCGCCAGGATGACCTGGGGGTTTTTGCCACCCATCTCCACCAGGCAACGGGCGCCGATGGTGGCGGCCTGGCGATAGACGGCCTTGCCCACGGGCGTGGAACCGGTAAAGGTCACGGCTTTGATCAAGGGGTGCGTGGAGAGAGTCTCGCCGACGGGCCGGTCCCCGAATACGACGTTCAACACACCGGGGGGCAAACCGGCTTCCTCATAGATTTCGGCGATCAGCTTCATCGTGTCAGGGGTGAGCGGCGAGGGCTTGATGACGACGGTGTTGCCGGCGATGAGGGCGGGGGCGATCTTCCAGGCCGGGATGGCGACCGGGAAGTTCCACGGCGTAATGACGCCGACGACGCCCAATGGCATCCGCTCGGTGTAGCCCATCACGTTCGGCAGTGCTGATGGGATGGCTTCACCGTTCAGGCGGGTGCCTTCGGCGGCAAAAAAATAGGTCAGGTTGATCGCCCGATCCATCTCGACCAGAGACTCGGCGTAAGCTTTACCCTCTTCGAGGGTCAGGGCCCGGGCGAGTTCCTCTTTGCGCTGCTCCATCAGGATGGCGGCCTTGAGCAGGATCTTGCCCCGGGTCGGTGCCGGCGTGTTGCGCCAAGCGGGAAACGCAGCGTGGGCCACTTCGATGGCGCGGGCGGTCTCCTCGGCCGAAGTAGCCGGGGTATAGCTGAGGATCTGACGGGTATCGGCGGGATTGTGGTTGGCGATCAGTTCGGCGCCCTGGGGCACCTGCCACACGCCACCGATCAGATTGCCATGGGTGGGGGCGGTCGTCGTCGTTCCGGTAGACGCCATCGTCGTATTGGTCACGAAGGATCCTCGCTAGGTCGGGTGTCATCCCGTTCAGTATGCCCGATTCCCTTTAACCGGGCGACGCCCTGTCGACCTGACAAAAGGGATCAAACAGCGAGGAGCTACCGGACGCTCAGTTCTTGAGGTCGAAGCGGACCTTGTGAGGGACGGCCTTTTGGTCGATGCTCAGCTCACAGTGCCAGGTATCCGACTGCGGCAGTTCGACGATTGCCAGCCAGTGACCCGGTTGGCCGTCAGGCTGCATCTCGACCGGCGGCGGCGTGGACGAGGGTTGGGGGTTGGCTGGCGTCATCACCAGTTTCACGTCGACGTCGCCCGGCGTGACCAGACCGTGCATCGGATTTTGGACCTTGATGACGATGTCGTTGACGCCCACGTTCAGTGCCCCATGACGGGTGGCGGCCGTCACGGTCCAGGCATCGCTGGAACTCGCCGTCGTCAGGACGGTCTCCTGCGCCTTGGCGCAGCCGGTCGCAAGCAGGAGCAGCAATACAATCCGTTTCATCGTCAGCACCCCGGCGCCCGGCAGATGCCGGCCTTGAGCCTGGCCAGTTCCTGCAGTTCCTCGGCGAGGGTCAGCACCTGCGCACTGACGGCAAGGGCCCGGGACTGGCTTTCCGGATCCACGGCATACCGTTCCAGCAGCCGGTGTCCGAGTTGGTGGTGGTGACGTTCGTCCGGCTGGATCACCGAGCGGTAGAGATCAGCCGTCTGCGAATCGCCCTGCGCTTCGCAGAACTCGATGAATGCCTCATTGCGCACGACGGCGAGGGACTCCCGGGTGTACGGTCCCGCGGCGGCCCGCTCCACCGTCGTCTCCAGGGTGGCCAGGTACTGGAAGAGCGGCGAAAAGCCGGCGGCCAAAGGATCGAAGCCGGCGAGATCGTCGCCCAACTCCGCCAACCGGTGCACGATCAGTCCGTAGTGTCGGGCTTCGTCGCCACACTGACGGGCAAAGGCGAGCTTGGCATCCAGTTCGGGACAGGCCGACATCCAGCGGGCAGCCAATTCCCTGGCCCCGAGTTCTCTTTCCAGGGCCAGGCGCAGCAGTTGCGGCACCGTCAGGTCGCCGCTCGGTTCCTGGCGTGTGGCCGTGCCGATCCGCTCGAGCAAGACCTGATTCGCCGCAGCGAGTGAAACGAGGAATGACGAGGCACTGGCAACATTGGCAACCAAGGAAGAACCCTCCGAAAGAGTAAAGCCGGACGTTGACACCTTACGTCACGAACCGCGCCCCGGCAACGGCCCGGGACCGTTCAGGCCCGGCAAACCGCCGGTTTTGATGACCGCTTTCTTATTAAAGCGGCAGAACGGCCCTCGCCCCTTATTTGGCAGGTCGGCCGTTGATGCTGGCCAGGGCGTTCATCGCCGCCTTGGCAGCTTCCTCGATCTCGGCATCGCCGCCGCTGAGGTAGAGCCGGCCGAAAGCGCCGACGGCCCGGATTTCCAGGACCTGCACGGGCGAAGCCTTTTCGGCTTCGTTGGCGGCGAACAGGGCATAGCCGGCCGGCAGGGTCTCGAGCACCCACATCGTGTCGCCCTTGTAGACCATGTTGCCGTGCCGCATCCGGTTGATCAGCATCGTGTGGTGCGAGTCCATCCCGGTGAGCACCTGGGTCGAGACGACTTTGGGGGCCATGCGGTCGGATTCGGACATCTCCAGGGAGCGCAGGATGGCGTCGCCGGCGGCACGCACTTCGCCCTGATCGTCATGATGCACCTCGAGCACACCGAAGGCCCGCTCGACGATCTGCATCCCGGGCTTGACCCGGGTCTGCTTCAGGGCGACGTCGGTGATCGTGTTGATCGAGATGCCCGGGGCCACCTCGACATACAGGCTGGCCTGTCCCTGCGTGGGCAGGAAGCCCTGGGACACGGTCGCCAGAAAGCTCGCCACCTGCGGCTGGAGCTGATCCAAATAAACGAAAGTGCGAAGGTCAATCACGGCACGACTCCTGCGACAGGCACAACAAGAGATGCACTTTACCGCGCCTGGCTATACCGGGGCAACCCGGCGGTTCAGTGAACCTGTCAAGTAGGTCGAAAGCCGCCTGGTGACAGCCATCACAGGACAATGCGGCATAAATCGCGCAAACCGTGTGAGATACTAGATCTCATGATTCAAACGATTGCTCTGTTGGCTGGCATCCTCTTGTCGGTAGCTGTGACCGTCCCTGCGAGCGGTGCGCCCATTTTGGCCGCCTCCCCCCTCGTTGCCGTGCCGGCCATCGGCCACAGCCGGCAAGGCGGTGCCCCCGTCCAGGCAGTGTCACGAGGCGCCAGCCGGACCCCGATCGACGTCAGCCACTTGTCACAGCTGTTTTCTCTGCCAGGAGGATTGCCCTGCCTGCCTGCCTCGGTGGACATGGACGGGACTGCCCCTCAGCGCAGTCAAGTGCTGGCACTGCGGCAGCGGATCAAGACCCGGTACCGGGGACAGGGCCGTGGCGCCCGCCTCGCCATCGAGATTCCCTAGACGACCACGGCGTCTGCCGGTCATCGGGGAGTCACCGGACTCGCCGTTGTGGCCGGCCGTACCGTCCCTGGCATGCTGAAGGCCAGGACATTCGTCAACGACCGGCCTGGGGCCTGCATCAGCTGGCCGTAGGCCCACATGCCGGAAGAGCTGCCGCCGTCGAAGTTCATCGCCTCCGTACACCCCAGCGCCCGGGCGATGAGCCCGGCCCCCGCCAGATCAACGGCCCCCTGGATCAGGATCAGCTTCAACCGGTTCGGTGAGACCAATCCGACGACCACACGGTTCGTCCGGCCGGCCACGGCTGGATCCCGAAACCCCTCGCCCCGCCAGTCGCTCTGCACCTTGCCCTGCCGGAGCAAGGTGGGACCCGCGCCGATAGCCGTGCGCAGCCGACCCGGGATGACCGGCACTGTCAGCGGCTGGACGTTGAGCCAGGTGCCCGGCTTGAGGCGGGCGATTTTGTCGGCCGACGTGCCCTGACCAGCGATAACGAAGCCATAAGGTGGGATGTCGGCAATACCCCCGGACAGCAACCGGGTGACCCGTTCGCCTTCCACCACCACGGCTTTCGCCCGGCCCAGATGCACCTGTCGGTCCGTATAAAAACGATTGAAGCCCTTCAGTGAATCCCCGTCCCTCGGCAGCGGCGAGTTCAGCCCGTGCAGCAGGTTGTACGCCGGACGCTCCCAGAACGCCAGACCGTCATTGATCTGGTAGCCGAGGCGGATTTCCAGACCTGGGATGATGCTGGCCTCGTTACGCGCATCAAAGACAAGGGTCGTGCCCCGTTGGGCGCGCGGGGCCTGATTCAGCACATGAAAATCCGTGACGAGGTTGCCGACGGGGCGCTGATTGATCATCGAAAAGAAGGCGCCCGGTACGGCCACCGATGCATACGGTAGTCTCCGCCCAAACGTTTCCAGCGTCTCCGCCCGGCCCGCCCCACCCCGGGCCGTTTCCAACGAGACCGACAGTCCCGGTGCGTCCAGCGCCACGGTCGCCACGGTCACCGGCACGCCGAGCACCGTCGTGCGTAGCAGTCCGATCGGTGAGCCCGCCGATGCGGCCGGCCAGGCCACGATGACCAGGCCCAACGCCGCCAGGATCCTGCGTCGCGCCCGATCACGTCCCTGAGTTCGGCATGCCGGGTCATTGGCAGGCCGACGCCGATTATCAGCGGTTGATTTGTAAGCGGACACTCTGTTACATATTGTCATGAAGCAATAAACCGATTCGTCCCCTCATGGACATGGATCGACGCAGGAGGAACACCATGCTGGAGCACAAGCCCATCGTGCGGAGCGTCAGCGGCGACATCACGGCGATGCCCGTCGAAGCGATCGTTCATGCCGCCAACAGCCATTTGTGGATGGGTTCGGGCGCGGCCGGCGCCATCAAGGCCAAAGCCGGCGCTGATATCGAAAAGGAAGCCATGGCACGCGGTCCGATCAAGATCGGTCAGGCGATCGCCACGGGATCCGGACAGATGGCATTGCCCATCCGGCGGATCATCCACATGGCCGTCTACACGCAGGAGCTGGAGACGGACTTGGGAGCGATCCGCCAGGCGACGCTTTCGGCCCTGCAACTGGCCGATGCCGAGGGTGTGCGGAGTCTGGCGATCCCAGTCATCCAAGGTGGCAACCTGTCATTGTCGGCCGTGGCCTTGCTGATGGAAGGCACGATCGAGACGATGCTCGAGGCGACCCTCCGGCTGCGGGACGTGTATCTGGTCTTTCCGTCACCCGATGATCTGGCCGAGTTCCGCCTCCGTCAGCCCCACTAGAGCGGGCTGTCCTGCCGCGGCGCCGGGCGCCGGTGGCAGGCATCTACGGCTGGCGCTTTTCAAAGATCGCCGTCAGTTCCCGCCACAGGTTGAGGACGATCACCCCGTCACGGACGCTGAGTCGCCCGTCGGTGGGGAGGCTGGCCAGCTTTTCGAGGAGCTTCGTCCGCACCTCGGCCCCCGTCGGCGGC
>JACMPN010000161.1 GCA_014377495.1 Candidatus Sericytochromatia bacterium | reverse complement strand
GGCCGAACATGGCCGGCAAGTCGACGGTGATGCGGCAGCTGGCCCTGATCGTCCTGATGGCCCAGATGGGCGGCTTCGTCCCCGCCGACGAGGCCCGTATCGGCCTGGTCGACCGTCTCTTCACCCGGGTCGGGGCCGTCGATGACCTGGCGACCGGGCAGAGCACGTTCATGGTCGAGATGGCCGAAACGGCCCTGATCCTCAATCAGGCGACCGACCGCAGCCTCGTCATCCTCGACGAGATCGGCCGGGGGACCAGCACCTTCGACGGGGTCAGCATCGCCTGGGCGGTGAGCGAGTATCTGGCCGACACGATCGGCTGCCGGTCGATCTTCGCCACCCACTACCATGAGCTGACCCGGTTGGCCGAAGTCACGGCGGGGGTCGCCATTTTCCAGGTGGCCGTCCGCCAGACGGGGGACAGCGTGCATTTCCTGCACAAGATCCTGCCCGGCGGGGCCTCCCGCTCCTACGGCGTCGAAGTGGCGAGGCTGGCGGGTCTGCCCCCGGTCGTCGTCGATCGGGCCTCGCAGATCCTCGCCGAGATCGAGCGCCGCTCCCGCCTCAGCCTGCAGCTGAAAGCTGCTGCCAACATCCAGGAGCAATACGATCTGACCCAGCTGCCCCTGTTCGAGTCGCTCTGAGGCGGGCCGGAATCCGGCCGTTAAATCCGGGCAAGTCAGCCAAATGGCCTGGGGCGCCAGTCTCCTCGTCATGACGCATTGCGCCAGACCTCCGTTGGCGCCATCGGCGGGCCGCGATCGCGCGTATAATGGGGGCAATGCCGGCGTTTGCGCAGGCAACGCCGCGGTCAGATCGCCCCTTTTGAGCGAATCATGCAATGGAGAGCCTAGACCATGGGTGAACAAAACATTGCCATCATCGGGGCCGGACCGGCAGCCCTGTATGCGGCGGAAGTCCTCTCCAAAGCGGGCAAGCACGTCGCCATCCTCAATCGTGACGTCAAACCGGGCGGCCTGGCCGAGTACGGGATCTACCCGAACAAGTACAAGATGAAGGGTGGCCTCCGCAAAATGTTCGACAAGATCCTGTCGGACCCCAAGATCAGCTATTTCGGCAACGTCACCGTCGGTCACGGCGGCAACCTCAGCCTCTCCGAAGTCCGGGCGATGGGCTTTGATGCCGTCATCGTCGCCGTCGGCGCCCAGGGCACCAAGTGGCTGGGCCTGCCCGGCGAAAACACCCCCGGCGTCTACCATGCCAAGGACCTCGTCTATCACTACAACCACCTGCCACCGTTCAGCGAGCGGGACTACAAGATCGGCCAGCATGCCTGCGTCATCGGGCTGGGCAACGTCTCCCTCGACATCGCCCACTGGCTCGTTTATGACCGCAAAGTGGCCACAGTGACCACGGTCGCCCGCCGCGGGCCAGCCGAAAAGGCCTATACAGATAAGGAAATGAAGATCGTCGGCGGCACCCTGGACGTCGAGCAGATCTCCCGGGAGTTCGAGACGATCGCCTTCAACGTGCAGAGCGCCGGACAGGATCCCGATGCCCTCCTCGCCGACGTGCTGGCGTTCAAGCATGGCGAGCTGGAGTGCGAGACGCCGGCAAAGCTGGGGATGCGCTTTCTGCGTGGCCCGGCCGGCGTCGAGGTGGATGCCGCCGGCAACGTCACCGGCCTGATCTGCGACGTCAACGACCTCGTCAAGAAGGACGACGGCTCCGTCGGCATCAAGCCGGCCGGCCGCCAGGAAGTCATCCCCTGCGATACGGTGATCTTCGCCATCGGCGACTCCATCGAGCCGTCATTGGACCTGCCCGTCGACGCCAAGACCGGCAACTTCGCGACCGTGGCCGACAAGTGGGACGTCCACCCGGAACGGCCCCGCTACATGGTTTTCGATCCGGCAACGGGCGAGCCTGTCTGGGGCACCTTCGTCGTCGGCTGGGCCCGCAAGGCCTCGGATGGCCTCGTCGGCAAGGCCCGGCTGGATGCGATCAACGGCTGCGAGGAGATCACCGCCTACCTCAACGGTGACATGGCCGGCAAACCGGCCGAGGCCCGTGCGGCTGGTGAGCCGATCGAGGCCCTGCGGAGCCGTCTCAAGGAACGCCATGTGGCTTTCGTCGATTATGACGCCGTCCGCCGGCTGACCAGGCACGAGGCGCAGATTGCCGAGCAGACCGGTCTGCCGGAGTTCAAGTTCAAGAGCAACGAGCAGATGCTGCAGCTCTGCCACAGCGACGAGGCGATGGCGACCTCGGGGGCCTAGGTCCGACGACTTTGCGGTGGCGTTGGGGCTCAGGGGCTGACGCCATTTTTTTTGTGGGCACAGCGGGCGACAGTGCGGTCACGCCTCCGGCAGGACCCCGCCGACACTCGCCTGGACATAGCGGATCTCGGCCTCGGTAAATCCCAAGGCCTGCATCAGGGCCTGATCGATGGCGATGCGCGTTGTCCGCCGCGCTGCGACTGACAGGGTGCCGGTGATCAGCCGATCGGCGGATTCGACCAACTGGCGGAGAAACGGGGCGGGCAGCATCGGTAGCGGCAGCGCTTCCAGGTGGTTCCGCAGCACTTTCAACGCCGCAAACTGCTTTTGAAAGACGAATTGGCAGAGGGCGCTGTTGAGTAGTGTTAACACCGCCTTGATCGGATAGGCCTCCAGGCGGGGGATGACGATGTTGGCACTGTTCAGAGTCAGACGCTGCCGATCGTCGTAGGCGACGATCACCCGACGGGAAATGAACCGGTAGACGAGTTTTTCGGCCGCCCGGTAACGGACCTCCGGGGCAACCTGCTGGAGGCGGGCCGGATCGAAACGGATGCAGCGGCCGGCGGGGCGCAGGGTGTACGGGTCGATCTGCCGGCCTTCGATGATCGGTTCGTACCCGGTGGCCGGGACGTCACTGAGAAACGCCCCGTTGTTGCCCGTGACGATGCCCAGGGCCCAGTCGGCCCGGTCCCGCAGGGTGACAAAGGGCCGATCGTGGAGCCGTTCCAGGATGCGGCGATCGGCCTCCGTGGCCTGCAGGTCGAACCGGCAATCCGGATTGGCTTGGAAGCGGGCCTGGGCGACGTCGCGACGGTGCGGCTCCCGCACATGCACCTGATGGTTGGCGGCGGGCGGCTGATTGGCAATATCGAGGCGGATCACCGGGGTAAAGACGCCCCGGAAGGCCCGGCCCAGCGGGGTGATGGCCAACAGGGTCGTCCGGCGGGCCAAGTGGGTCCGGATGTCCTGGTGGGTGCGCACGTTCAACAGGGACTCGGGCAACACGTAGGACAACACGCCCCCGGGCTGTAACAGCTGCAGCCCCCGGCGCAGGAAATAGGCGAAGGATTCTCCGGACGTGACGTCAGGATAGTGCGCCTGCAGGACCCGGATCTCGGCCGACGTGTAGGCGGCCCCCCAGGGCGGATTGCTGAGGATCAGGTCATAGCGGCGGCTGAGCAGGTCGGCCCCCCCGGTGGACGCAAGGGCGGGCTGGAGCGCATCGCCGCAGACGATCCGGGGCCGGTAATCCGGACGCTCCGGAAAGCGCAGCATCAAATTCAGCCGGGCGATGCGCACGGCCAGGGGATCAAGGTCCATGCCGACAAGCCGATCCCCCGCATCCGTACAACCGAGCGCCTGCAATCGGTCGGCGGCGGCGAGCAAAAACTGACCAGTGCCGCAACATGGATCCAGCACTTGTACCGGCAGATGGTGCGGCGTGATGTGTGTGCCGGCGGCGGCGGCGGCAATGGCCGGCGGCGTGTAATAGGCACCCTGACGGCTCGTCTCGCCGACCGATTGCAATGATTGATAAAGCAGCCCCAACAGGTCCGGCAGGTGGGGCAGCACCTGCCCTGACAGCAGGGTGGCCGCCTTTTGCAGCACGGCCGGGTCGAAGGACTGAAACCAGTCGGCCAGTTCGACGCCAATGTTACGCGGTAACATGGCCGGTCGTCCTTCGGTAAAGGCGGACAGGGGCAACGTGTCCGTCACGGTCCGGTGTTGCGCCAGGAGCTGCAGGGTGACTGAAAACAGCGCTGCTGCAGCCGGTACGCCGCTCTGAAAAATCGCGGCGACCAACCGTTCGAGACTGGGGCAGGTCGCCGTGGTGGATAGCCGCTCGGTGGGGATGACGCTCGTCGTTGCCTGTCCCTTGTTCGCCCGCCGGCGTAGCCGGTCGAGCGCACCGGAGTCCAGTGCGGCTTGTAAGGCGGTCAGCGCCAACGGGTCGAAACGCAACCGGCGGCCGATGCGGGTGGGGGTCAAATAGGCCTGCCGGATCCAGTTGCGGACGGTGGCCGGGGAGACTCCCAGCCTTTGGGCGGCCTCTGCCATCCCGACGGGGATGGGGACGGCCGGATCGGCAGGGGGCATGGGGGTGGCGACCAAGGGGATGCGGCTCCGGTTGGGCGCCCCATCAGCAGGTGCGCAGGCCACCATTATAGGCTGGCAACCACTGGCTTAACGCTTCAATGGATTCCCGGCGGTACCAGCGGGCAGGAGACCAATGGTTGGCAGTGTCACCGGCTTGCCGGCCAGGAAAACCCCCTTGTCCGCCAGATAGGCCCGGAGGCGCATGTCGGCCAGGTCGCGGTAATCCAGCTGCTGTTGGACGATCCTGGCAATGGCGGTTTGATCGGCGCCAGGCTCGGCAATGGCCCGGGCATAGCGGGTCTCCCAGGCGTGAAACATCTCGTGTACCCGCCCGAAGGCCTTGGCCACCAGGGGATAGTGCACAGCCAACCCCTGGGCCCGTTGCGGATCGCCGGCAGGGCGCATGTACACGTCGGGATCGTCCTCGTCCGGCTCGATGACCGTCCGGGGTTGTCCCAGCCGGGGATGGGCAAAGGTGCGGACCGCCTCATACAGGGCCGCGCCTTCGGTGCTGGACGTCTCGATCAGGGTTTCCGTCATGGCCTGGGCCCAAGCGGGCTGGACCAACGCCGGTTGCAGCAGTTCGCGAAAGGCGGGGCTTCCCTGGTGCAGGGCGGCGAATGCCTGGACGGCACCGGCCTCTGCCTGCGGCTTGCCCTCGGACACTTCATGGAGCCGCTTGGCGGTGTATTCCTCGCTCAGCCAGTGGTGGTGGCCGATGATGCTGACACCCACGATGATCAGGTCGAGGGGCGGCCGCACCAGGCCCCAGAGGCTGAAGGCCCCGTCGATGGCCGTCTCCCGTTGGGCATCGAGGAAAAAGGCGGCCGGGCCGAGTTGGACGGTGTGGATCTGGTTGCCCACGTCCCCCGCATAGTGCTCGAAACCGCCTTCGAACATCACCGCCAGACAGGGCTGTTGCCAGACGCCGGCGGCGATGGCCAGGTCCGTGTACATCTGGGCCAGGGCAGAGACGCGCGTTTCCAGGTCGGCCGGGATGGCAAAATGGCGGGGATCGCTGAGGAGGACGGCAAAATCGCTGCTCAGCGGCCCTTTGGCCAGGCCGAAATGGGAAACCCCTTGTGACGAGGGACCTGTCGCCAGGCCCATCCGGAGGATCATCGGGTCTTCCGGGATCATGGCACCGTCAGCCAGACCATAGGGCTCACCGCTCGGGGCCCGGAACAGGCGGTTCCGGTCCCGGTGGTCGAGATCCGGTGCCGTGGCGGCCCGGGACAGCACGTCGATCACGGATTGCGGCCCGTCCGGACCCGTGTCGAATCCGAAAATGGTGGCCTTGGGATCGAGGGCCAGCAAATATTTGAAGGCGGGGGCGTCAAAGGCGGCCTCGCTCGGGTAGCGGGCAAGGAATCGTTGCCGGAGGGCCAGGTCGGGCAATTGCGCCGCCGTCTGGTAGAAATGCCGGCGGAAATCGCGAAAATCCGTCGGCGTTACGGCCGGCAGCACCGTCAGCATCCGCGACGAGGTGAGGATTTCCCGCGGCAGGAGACCGTGGACGAAGTTGCCGTAGGCCAGGGCCGTCTGCCACGGCACCATGGCGGCGATCAGGGCCAGCAGGGCCGGGAGGCGGCGATGCGGGCGCCACGGCGAGCCGGGGGCTGTACGGCTGGCATGCGGGGAACACTGTGCGTCTGGCGATGACATGGCCGTTTCTATCCGCCATTGTGGCTGACGGGGAGACCCTGCCCGGCGCCAGGCACCGGGTTGGTCCCACCGTTAAATTATGACCAAGCGTAAGGTACACGATCGGATTGCGGGCGGGTGACCCGGCATGCCTGCACGGCGGCAAGTTTGCCACTCGTTCGCTTAACGTAACCATTCCGTGACGTGGGTATTGGGGCCTGCCGTCGTCAGGCGGCCTGTTCCATGATGCCGTCCCGGCCGCCCATCTGGCCCAACACGGCCAACACCCGATCAGCCTCGACCGTGTTTCTGGTGTGTACGAGCATGAGGATGCCGCCCGTCTGCCGGACCCGGCAGTAGAGGTCGCTGGGCTGGCGATGGCGGAACCAGCCGACGACGGCCCCGATGAGGGCGCCGCCGAGCGTGCCGACGTTGGGACCGAGCAGTTGGACGATCGACAGGGCCCATGGGGCATCCGCCCCGGAAAGGGCCACGATCACCAGGGAGAGCGTGGCGCTGGCGATCAGGCCGACGAGGCCCCCCCGCGCGGCGTCGCCGAGGACCTGGAAGGGCACCCGTCGCACGAGACCGGCAAACTCCCGGGCCGCCGTCTCCGGATCGGTGATCACCTCGATCCGGTCGCGGGCGATGCCGTGGGCCATCAGGGTCTCGATGGCTTGTTCGACGGTCTCGCGGTGGGCAAAGGCGATCGAGACGACGGGGTGGGCATGGCGGCGCATGGTTACGGCCCTCCTGCGGCGGCTTTGAGCCCGCCCGCCGTCCAGGGGCTTGTCCGGGTGGCGGTCTTTCGGCGGACGGCCGCCACTGCTTCAGGGGCGATGGCCGGGGCGCCATTGCCCGGCAGGCTGCGCTCGTATGAGATAACGGCGGCGATTTCCGCATCGCTGAGCTGGTCTTTCCAGGCTGGCATGATGCCGTTGTACGTCTGGCCACCGACAGTGATCTGGCCCTGCAGCCCGTGCAGGAGGATGCGGATCGGCGTCTCGGGCGGCCCCGTGACGTACCCGGACCCGATCAGCGGCGGAAAGGCGCCCGGCACGCCTTTGGCATCCGGCTGGTGGCAACTGGCACAGCGGCCGGCATAGATCTTGCTGCCGTCAGGTGGCGCCTGGGTGGCACTGGCGCTGGGTCCGGGGCCGGCGTGGGGGATGAAGCCCTGATGGGGTGCCGCGGTGAAGGTGCCGCTGTGCCGGCCGAAATAGAAGCCGCCGACGAAGATGGCCAGCACGGCACCCGCCCAGAGCCACCAGGGTGCCGGCTCGTGGCCCTCGGCGGGCTCTTCGCCTTCCCGGCGGAGGGACGCGTGGAGATCGGTGACGTCCGACTGGCGATCCAACGGATCGGGATCGGTGCCGGGTCCGTCTTCAGTGCTCATCGGATCGGTCCATGGCAATCGCCTCTTAAAATGGGCCCAAACAACGGCCGCACTTACATGCCGTCTTGCGTTGGTACGAGGTCTTCGGGGCGGATGGGGTAGGTATGGTCCATGCCGAGCAGGTAGTCGACGAGGCGGCTGGCCTCTTTGGTGGCCACGATCAGCTTGCCGGGCGGTGCGGCGTAAGGGGGCGGGAGATTGACCGTCTCCTCGTCGGCAAAGGCCCGGTCCCGGATCTCGAACAGGAACGGGAACGACGGCATGATCGACCATTTGACGAGGGAGCGGGGGTTGTACAGGTGGGCGAGATGCCAGGCCCGGTCCGGCAGACGGGCCCCGACGTTCATCAGGTCGGGCCCCGTGCGCATCGTCCCCAGCAAGTGGGGGAAATCGAAGACGTAGTCGGCCGGCACGGACGGCCGGCCCCAGCGCTCCGGATCGGTGGTGATCGCCGCGTCCCGCACTTGTTGCGAGTGGCAATAGATGCAGCCGTTGGCGATGTAGACGTCACGCCCGATCAGCTGGGCGCCCGTGTAAGGATTGAGGCCCGGCGGCGGGCTCAGCCGGGACAGCTGGGCCTTGGGGACGAAGACGAGGACGTTGGCGGCGAAGATCATGATCGCCAACGCCCCGAAGATGAACAGCCAGAGGCGGGCCAAGACGCCACCCCCGGCGCCGGGCCCTCGTCGGCGGGCGGCACGATGATCGGCCACGGCTCGTGCCAGGGCGGCAGCAGGCGGGTTTGGGGGGCGGCGGTCAGCATCCAGCCGACGTGATAGGCAAACACCAGATGGGCCGTGGTGAGGATCAGGCCGGCCAGGGTGCGGACCCAGAGATAGGGCATGGTCACGATCACGGAATTGGAAAAGGGCTGGCTGGTGTCGTTCATGGCCAGACCCTGCAAAACGCCGCCGATGCTCAAGGCGACCACGTAGAGGGTGATGCCGCCGAGGGCCAGCCAGAAATGCCAGCGGATGAGGCGATCGCTGGGCCATTCCCGTTTGGTCAGGCGGGGCAGGATGTAATACATGCTGCCGAACATGGCCATCGTGACGAAGCCATAGACGCCCGTGTGGGAGTGGCCGATCGTCCAATGGGTGAAGTGGGTGAGGCGGTTGACTTTGACCAGGGCCGTGAAAATCCCCTGCAGGGACACGGCCGTATAGGCCATGGCGGCGATGACGACGAAGCGGAGCGTGGGCGAGTAACGCAACGCTGCAAAGCGCCCGACGATGGTCATGTGGTGATTGACGGCGACGGCGAGGACGGGAATGATCATCATCAGGCTGGCGACGATGCTGGTGGCGATCATCCACGAGGGCAGCGGTCCGCCGATCAGGTGGTGCATGCCGTTCAGCGAATAGAAGAAGGCCAGGGCCCAAAAACCGATCAGCGACAGCTGATACGAAAACACGGGCCGGCCAAGCACTTTCGGGATGAAATAATAGATCGCCGCCAAAGAAATGGCCGTCAACCAGAAACCCAAGGCGTTGTGGGCATAGAACCAGTTCACGGCGGCGTGCTCGACGCCATGATAGATCGGCAGCATGCCCGTGACGTAGATCAGGGGAAACCAGAGAAACGCCCCCAGCGCATACCAGACGGACACGTAGAGGTGGCTGACCCGGCGCCGGGCCATGGTGATGAACAGTGACAGCCCGACCAGGCCGCCGCCGAGCACGAGCCACGGGGCGGACAGGTAACGGTCCATTTCCAGCCATTCCATGCCGTTCGTCCGGCCGGCGAGGATCAGGCCGTTGCCCGTCACCAGGCCGATGTTCCAGAGCGCGATGCCGGCGACGGCCAGACCGCGGACTTGCAGCGGGGCGTGCAGCAGACGGGGCAGCAGCCAGATGGCGACGCCGATCATGGCCAGCGAGGCCCAGCCGTAGATCATCATGTTCAGGTGGACGGGCCGGATGCGGCCAAACGTCAGCCAGCCCCACTGGTTTGCCCAGTCCGGCAGGTTCATTTTCAGGGAAGCGACGTCGCCGAACAGCGAGCCGAGCAATAGCCAAACCAGCGCCGAGACGAAACAGACGAGCACGACCGGCCGGCCGGACTCATCGAGGGCGGCCCGTTCGGCCCGGGTCAACCCACCATCATGGACGGGGGCGTCGGCCGTGCTCATCGGGATCCGCCCCATTGGCCGGGCTCGGGCGGCAGCAACGATCCATGGGCGAGGATGCGCGCTTCACGTTGGGGACTGGTCTCCCAGGGCCGCTCGTAGCGGCGGTCTTCGGGATCGAAGATCACCGTCGCCTGGTCGGTGCTGCCGCGGAGCTGGCCGGCCGACCACGCCCAGGCCAGGCCCCCGAGGGCCAGCAGCATGAGCAGGGCGCCGATGACGAGTACCGCAGTGGAAGCCGCCAGCATCCCGCACCTCCCTCGGGCCTCCCCCCAACGGGGTTTGCCCAAAACCGATTGCCTCCCCAGCGGTTTACCACTTTGTGTATCGAATTGTAAAGTTAGAGAAGGGTGGCGGTTGCTTCGGGCGGGGGGACGTCAGGCCAAGGGGGCAAACTCGGCCGGCCGCTCGGCGCTCAGGCCCAGGAAATGGCGGATCGCCTGGTGCGTCCGCATCGCCGCCTTACCGTCGCCATAGGGATTCACGGCTTTGCTCATCGCCGCATACGCTGCCGGATCGCCGAGCAGCTCACTGGCCTTGTCCCGGATGGTGGCCCGCTCCGTACCGACCAGGGTGACGGTGCCCGCATAGAGGGCTTCGGGGCGTTCCGTCGTCGTCCGCATGACGAGGACGGGCTTGCCGAGGGAGGGGGCTTCCTCCTGGATGCCGCCCGAGTCGGTGAGCACCAGGGTCGCCCGCGCCATCAGGTGGCAGAACGGCGCATAGTCCAGCGGCTGGATTAGGCTGGCCCTGGGGTGATCGGCCAGGATCGGCTCGACGACTTCGCGGACGACGGGGTTTGGGTGCATCGGAAAAACCAGGTGCGTGTCCGGAAACCGGTCCAGAATGTCCCGGAAGGCCTCGGCCATCTGCCGCATCGGTTCGCCCCAGTTTTCCCGCCGGTGGGCCGTGACGATCAGCAATCGCTTGTCCGTCGGGAGATCGGCGAACTCGGGGAACTGCTTGGTCTTGTTGGTGGCCACGGTCTGCAGCAGGGCGTCGATGACCGTGTTGCCGGTGACGGTGATGTGATCGAGGGGATGGCCTTCACGTAACAGCGCCGCCTTGGCCGTCTCCGTCGGGGCGAAGTGCAGCCGGGCCAGCTGGCTCGTCACCCGACGGTTCATCTCTTCGGGGAAGGGGTTGTAGAGGTCGTCCGTGCGCAGGCCCGCCTCGACGTGACCGACGGCGACCTGTTGATAAAACGCGGCCAGACTGGCGATGCAGGTCGTCGACGTGTCGCCGTGGACGAGCAGCAGGTCGGGTTTTTCCTCCATCAAAATCGGGCTGAAGCGGGTCATGATCCGGGCGGACAGCTCGGGCAGCGTCTGCCGCTGCTGCATGATGTCCAGGTCGTGGTGTACGGGCAGCCGGAATAGATCGATGACCTGATCGAGCAGCTGGCGGTGCTGGGCCGTGATCACGACGCGGGTGTTGATGTCGGGGTCGGCGGCCAGGGCCTGCACCACCGGGGCCATCTTGATCGCCTCGGGCCGGGTGCCGAAGACGGCCATCACGGTGGGTCGGGTCATGATCGGAAACTCCTTGGAAGCAGCGGCTGCGGGGCGGACAGGCAGCACTCGGCGCCGTTCCGACGCCAGTTTACGCTAAGACGCCCCCACCGGCAGGGCCGACAAGGGCCGGATGGATGCTCAGGCCTCGCTCTGCCAGGCCATCCTCATCTGGGGTGGCGATGTGCCTGGGGTTATTCTCAGACAATCCCTAGGGTGCGGGCCGGTGATCGCCAGGCGGGCGTGGCAGGGTGCCGGTGCTGTACACCGTCGCCAGGAAAAACGCCCGGGTGTGGCGCACCGTCAGGAGGGGGAACAGGACGACGAAGGTCATCAGATAGCCGACCTCCTGGCCGACGGTATAGGTCCCGGCCTGCTCCATCATCGCGAACAGGATGAAGCTGGTGATCGCGACCACGCCGTAGTTCAGGTAAACGCCACCGACAAAATCGCCATCCCCCATGACGAAGGTTTGGCCGCATGCCAGGCAGGCGGGGTGCATGTCGAAAAGCTGCGCGTACAGCCGGCCATGGCCACAGGCAGGGCAGCGCAGGCGGACGGCCGCATTCCAATGGGCGTTCATCGTGGTGCTGCCTCACTCCATCCCTTAAGGACGGTCGGTCTTGCCGGCCCGTGACCGGTTGTTATGGATGTCACGCAGGCTCCAGGCGAAATAGAGGCCGGACATGATGATGATCGGGATGGCCCAGCGGGCCCCCGCCAAGTGCAGGGCCAAGCCGCCGAGCAGGGCGCTCATCCCGTAGATGAGCAGCACGGCCCGTTTTTGGGAGAGCCCGGCGCCCAGGAGGCGGTGGTGCAGGTGCCCGCGGTCCGGGGCGAAAATCGGCTTGCCCTGCAGACTGCGGCGCAAAATGGCAAAGGTCGTGTCAAAGATCGGCACGCCCAGAATCAGCAGCGGCAGGACCAGGGTCACGGCGGCCGCAGTCTTCAGCACCCCGGTGACGGCCAGGGCCCCCAGGGTGAATCCCATGAATAAAGAGCCGGAATCGCCCATGAAGATCTTGGCCGGGTTGAAGTTGTAGCGCAGAAAACCGATCGTGCTGCCGGCCAGGGTCAGGGCGATGAGGGCGCTGAAGACCTGATCGGTCTGCAGGGCCAGGATGCCCAGGGTGATGGCGGCGATGGTCGTCACGCCGGCCGCCAGCCCGTCCAGGCCGTCGATCAGGTTGATCGTGTTCGTGATCCCGACCAGCCAGAACACGGTGATCGCCAGGCTGACGCCGTACGGGAGGACGAGCATGCCGCCGAAGGGGTTCGTGACGAACTCGACCCGGACGCCCAAATGGTACGCCAGCAGGGCAGCCCCGATCTGGATGACGAGTTTCACTTTGGCGGGCAGGTTCAGCAGGTCGTCCAGGATGCCCAGCCCGAAGACGACCGTCGCCCCGGCGACGATGCCGACCCAGGGGCCCCGGGTGGCGAAGAAGATACCCGGTTTCAAAAACTCGAGCATCCCCAGGGCCAAAATGAAGCCCATGTAGATGGCAATGCCGCCCAGGCGGGGGATTGGCGTGCTGTGCACTTTGCGGCCGTCGGGTTTGTCTACTTTGCCCATGGCGTAGGCATAGCGGGTCACCCACGGGATCAGCAAATCCGTCCCCAACCAGGCGGTGAGGACCGTGACGACGTAAGGCCAGTATTCGTTCATGCGCCTACGGAAGACCAGGACGACTGCCTGCCCGCTGGCAGGTCACCACACAGCTTCGGCTGTGTCGGGCCGTCGCCTCCCGGTCTCCAGGCTACCGTAACCGTCACGGGCGCGGTCTGTGACGGTTGACGGAAGCGCGTTAGCACAGGATCCCTACACCGTCGCCGGCTGGAGTTCCGGATACAGCGGATGGCGGTGGCTGAGCTCGGCCATGTCCTTGCGGACGGCCTCCACGACAGTGGCGGACTCGGGCTCGCGGACGAGCTTGGCCATCCCACGGGCGATGGCCCGCATGTCGTCCTCGTTCATTCCCCGGGTCGTCACGGCCGGCGTGCCGATGCGGATGCCGCTGGTCACGAAGGGCTTCTGGGGATCATTGGGGACGGCGTTCTTGTTCACCGTCAGGCCGGCGGCGCCGAAGACGCCCTCCATGAGCTTGCCGGTCAGGCCCTGGGCCCGCAGATCGAGGAGCAGCAGGTGGTTGTCCGTACCGCCGGAAACGAGGGACAGGCCTTCACTGATCAGGGTCTCGGCCATGGCCTGGGCATTGGCGATGACCTGGCGCTGGTAGGTGATGAAGTCGGGCCGCAACGCTTCGCCCAAGGCCACGGCCTTGGCGGCGATGACGTGCATCAGGGGACCGCCCTGGGAGCCGGGGAAGACGGCCTTGTCGATCTTGGTCGCCCACTCGGTGTCGGAGAAGATCATCCCGCCGCGGGGGCCGCGCAGGGTCTTGTGCGTCGTCGTCGTCGTGATCTGGGCGTGGGGGATCGGCGTCGGGTGCAGGCCGGCGGCAACCAACCCTGCGATGTGGGCCATGTCGACCATCAGGATCGCCCCGACCTCGTCGGCGATGGCCCGGAAGGCGGCAAAGTCCAACTGGCGGGGGTAGGCGCTGGCACCGGCGATAATCAGTTTGGGCTGGGTGGCGACGGCCTGGCGGCGCACCTCCTCCATCTCGATCAGGCCCGTCTCGACATTGACGCCGTAGGCCTCGACATTGAAGTACAGCCCGGAGATGTTGACGGCCGAGCCGTGGGTCAGATGGCCGCCCTGGTCGAGGCGCAGGCCGAGGATGGTGTCGCCCGGCTTGATGGTGGCCAGGAAAGCGGCGATGTTGGCGCTGGCGCCGGAGTGAGGCTGGACGTTGACGTGGGGGGCATCAAAGAGGCGCTTGGCCCGGTCGATGGCGATGAGCTCGGCCTTGTCGACGTGCTCGCAGCCGCCATAGTAACGCTTGCCGGGCAGGCCTTCGGCGTACTTGTTGGTCATCACGGAGCCCTGGGCTTCCATGACGGCCAGGCTGGCGAAGTTTTCGGAGGCGATCAGCTCCAGGTGGGAGTTTTGGCGATGCAGCTCGGCGTCGATGGCGGCGGCGATCTCCGGATCGGCCTGGTGGAGACGTGACACGGACATGGGTCTCTCTTTCTCGGGGGCGGGTTAGCAGGAAAGCCGGGAATCCGGCTGTTCGATAGCAGGGATCTGATCGCCGGGCTGGCCTTCCGGCTGTTCGATCTCACGGATCTGGTCGACACGCCGGGTGTGACGGCCGCCCTCGAAGGCGGTCTCCAGCCAAGTGGCGACGATGGCTTCGGCGGCGGCGGGACCGATGAGGCGCCCACCCAGACAGAGCACGTTGGCGTCGTTGTGCTGACGGCTCAGCCGGGCCGTCAGGATGTCGTGGCACAGGGCCGCCCGGATACCGGGGACCTTGTTGGCGGCGATGGACACGCCGATGCCGCTGCCGCAGACGAGGATGCCCAGCGCCGGCTCGCCTTTGGCGACGGCATGGCCCACAGCGGCGGAAATCGGCGGGTAATCGACGGACTCAGGGCCCGTGGCGCCGACAGTCATCACCTGATGGCCAGCTGCACGCAGCCACCCGGTCAGGTGTTGTGCCTGCTCCCAACCGCCGTGATCGCAGCCGATGATCAACTCCACCGTGAATGTCCTCCCCACCGGGCCGCCGCAAGGACGCACCGGCCTGCCAAACGCCTTTCCAGTATACCAGTCTGCGCCCGCATGACGGCGGGCCGGATGGACGGGACGGCAGCGGCGGGTTCGTTGACAGGGCGTCCGGGGTGATGGCGATCTTGGCGAACGCTTCCCCATAGAGGCGGAAGTTGCTGAGGTCCGTCACGGCCGGTATGTAGAAGGCATCGACGCCCAGATCGACGTTCGGCAGGACGGGCCAAGTGTAGCTGTTGCGCAGCACGGCCCGTGGCGTCGCCCGGGTGCTGTCGGCCTGGTACCACTCGTTTCCGTGGGACATGTCCAGGCTAGTGTCGGCGAGGCGATCTTGTGCAGGCAAATGCCCACGCCGTTCGTCAGTGGCGGGCCGGGTGTCGGGCGTTGTGCCGACCGGCACGGCGAGGGCAGCCGGAGCAACCGCCAATAAGGCCACGGTCATTAGGTCGAGGCTGAACGGAGTAGTCCGATTCGACACCGTAGATGGCCGCGACATGGCATGGATGGTGCGTCCGGCCCTGGACAGCACACAGATGACTGAGCAGAGGCCTTACCCCATCGTGAGGGCTTGCGAACGGCTAGTGGCGTCGCTTTCGCGGTTCAGCCCGTATTCGGCCCAAATCTGCAACCGCTCCGGGATCGGCGCAGCTGCCGGATGAGCCTGCCGTGGTCATGGTTGCAGGGGATAACCCTCAAACAGCTTCGCATGCGCATGGGTGTAATCCATCGTCAGCTTGAAGGCACGGCCAACGTTCAGGTTTTTGCCATCATTGGTCTTTACTCGCCCGATTTCCGCCGATTTTGCTAGGAACACCACAAAATCGCCAACTCTTGCCGTTTGGAACTGGGGCGGTGAGTGCACGAAATAGCGGCGCAGGCCGTCATGGTTGTAGGTAAAGGTATAGCCATCCCGGTATTGGTGTTCCAAGCGTCCGGCTGCGATCCCGGTACCTGTGCCGTTGAACACGTAATCATCTGTGTATTGGCGTAAGTTGAAATTCCGGCCCTGCTGTTGGGATTGAAAGTAGCGGGCGAGGGCATTTGTGAGGTTGCCGCGCCGGAGGTCTTGGAGGATGTCGTCGCTGAGCGACTTAAAGTCAAAAGCCTTAGGCGTTCGGACAGGGGGCGCATTTGTGGGGGCAGGCTGGCGGTCTGGCAACTTTGACGCCCGGGAGGCAACCACATCCGTGGGGGCGGGCGTGCTAGCGTGTCTCACGGCGGCGGACAAGGACGGCGACATAGCCAAAATCAGGGTAACGGCAAACATGCTGCGCACATGGAATGACATGGGCAAAGTTCCTTGGTCCTAAGCGGTTCCAGCATACGTCATCCGATCCGCCGCTCGGCACCACCATGTTGGTGCTACTCCGGCACAGGGCGGTAGCCGCTCGCTCGATTTTTTAGGAACGGGCGGCGCTATGGCGTTTTAATGAGCCGTCACCGTTCAGTGCACCGGTTTCACTCAATCCACGAGGGTCAGCCCGTATTCGGCGCAGACCTGTGACAGCGCCGGGATCGCCTCGGTCAGCGGGATGGCGTCACCATCAGGAATCAGCTGGGTCCGCCCGGCGAACAGGGCGACACAGGCCCCGCCGTCCAGGCGCGAGCGATAGATGATGCCGCCGGCCCCCTGATCAAAGAGATAGCGGGCGATGATCTGGCTGACTTCGCGGTGGAGGTCGCCGAGCTGGCTGAGGTCGAGACGGGTCAGCCCGTGGCGATCCATCAGCGGCCGGTGTTCCCGTTCCAGTTTTTGGCGGATGGCCTCGATGTCCACGGCGATCAGCGGTCCGGCGGTACAGAGGATCTGTACGGGCTGGAGCACGAAGCGGCGGCGGAAGGCCCCGGTGACGGACGCCCGGGTGAGCAGATCCGACTCGCCGAAGGTCTCCTGGTAGGTGTCGACGAGGAGCGGGTTCGGCCGCAGATTGGCCAGGGTTTCCCGCAGGCAGGTGATCTGCTCGTGGGCACAATAACGGGTGCGAAAGGCCCGCGCCGAGTCGGCAAAGCGGTGGTCCCAGTCCTCGACGGACGGAAGACTGCCCGGAGCAAGGTCAGAAAAGCTCAGGCGCCAGGCCCGCGGGTGCGCACTCACGCCAGACCGCCCGCAAAGGCCCGGGCCACCGGGACGAGGAACTGACATTGGTCATGGGTGGCGGCCTGACGCAGCCGCCGGGCCGGGGCGTCTCCGTCCAGGCGGGTGTTCGTGCCGATCAACCAGGCCTTGGCCGTGTCGGCGTCATAGGCGGCCATCAGGTATTGCACGGCGCTGGCGGCCGCACGCAACCGGACACTGATCATCGCGTGGGGCTCGGCCTCGCCTTGGGCCCAGTGGCCGACCTGCGTGGCATCATCGACGCCCGACAGGTAGGCGGTCAGGGTCTGGTCCAGCGTGTCCTGCAGGTAAGTCACGACTGGGGCGATGGGTAATCGGGCCATGTTCTGCGTATCCGGTTCCACGTCGATCAGTGACACAGTGGGCCTCCTGCGGGTGCTCCCGGACAGGGACCCCGAACCGCCATCATAAACCCCAGGAGACAGGGCATGAGCGGCGACCGTCACGCCGCCGGCGGGAAAAAAAGGCGGAAAGTGTGTCGTTATGCCGATTGCCCTCAAAGCCGCAACGCGCTTGTGGCGGCGCAGTGACTCATCAAGCGCTGGAACTTTTATGATGCACGCGCCGTCCAGACCTTGGACAGTGACGAAAGCCACCGACGATGTGAGATCGAGATTGGCGCTGACGTACCGCTGTGCCACAATAAGTGTTAGTTTCAGCCGTTCAGCCATTTGGCCGGCGGTGGAAAGGTGTTAAGTATCATGGCCGGTCGTTGGTTGCAATCCCTGTTGGTACTGGTGGCAATGCTTGCCCCAGGGCAGGCGGTATGGGCTCAGGCATTACCGGAGCTCCCGCCTCCGCCGCCGCCCAAGACGCCGCCGCCGCCGCCGATGGGCATCCGGCCGATGGTCGGGACCGACGGGCGTCTGATCATGGACGCCCAAGGCCGCCCGCAGTATGTCATCGAGCTGCCGACCCCGCCCGCCCCCGGCATCCGGCCCGAAAACCTGCCGCCGGTGATCATGAAGCACCTCACCCCCAACCAGCCCATGTCCTTGCCGCCCGTCCCGGGCACGCTGCCCCTGCCGACCGGCCAAAACCTCCCTGCCGCCCCTGGCGTCGTGGCGCCGCCGGTGATTGTGCCCCGGCCGACCAATGAGACGCCCAGCACGCTGCCGCAGACGTCCCCGGCTAGCTCCGTCCCCGTGCCGCCGCCGCCGCCGACGGAAGGCGGTCGTCGTCCGGGTGGTCCTCGCTAGATGACGGGATGGCGCGGTGTCTCGACGTGGCTGTTCGCCCTGGTCCTGAGTTTTGGACTGGTCGGCGGGCTCCCAGTCGTCGCTCAGGCCGCCCCTTTACCCGCTGCTGCCAAGTCGCCGGCCCCCAAGCCGGCGGCCAAGCCGCCTGTCGCCAGCAAAGTGACGCCGGCGG
>JACMPN010000160.1 GCA_014377495.1 Candidatus Sericytochromatia bacterium | reverse complement strand
CTGCACGTGGGCCGCGCCGCTTAGGCCCGCCGGCACCGTCACGCGGGCCCGCTGCTGCGCGAAGTTGCCCGTGGGCCCGAGCAGCTGAAAGCCGGTGCCGTTCAGGGTTTGCGCGCCGGCCGTGAACGCAAAGCCGGTGATGGCCGTCAGCTGCCCGTTGTCGGCCTGGGTCAGCACCAGAGCCCGCTCCGTGTTGGAGATGCGCAAGGTGTACTGCAGAAGCAGCTCATACAGGTGGGCGACCGTGACGCACTTGATCGCCTCGTTGCTGAACTCGAGGAAGACCTCGAGCCGCTCGATCTTCGGAAAATAGTTGGCCGCCCGCCGGCGGTCATCCGCCAGCGGTTCGACCATGTCGACGACGATCGCCGTGGCGTTGTCCTGACTGCCGTTGTCGAGCGCCCCGCGGACCAGGGCCTCGGCATCGCAGAGGCGCATCCTGGCCCGCATCTGCTCGTCCCAGTCGGCCTCCGGGCAGTCTACGTAACATCCGTCGGACGCCAAGACGAAACGGTCGCCGGTCTGGACCTGGAACTCCGTCGTGTCCAGCTTGAGGTTGGCGTCCTTGCCGAGACTGCGCAGCAGCGTATGCCGGCCCGGGTGGGTGGTGGCCTGCTCGGGCGTGATCTGCCGTTGCTTGACGAGGAATGCCGCCAGGTTGTGGTCTTCGGTGAGGAGCTGGCTCTTGCCCTGCCGGACGGCATACAGGCGGGTGTCACCGGCATGCCAGACCAGGAGCTTGCTCCCGTCGAGGACGACGACGGTGACGGAGGCACCGAGGCCCTTGAGGGTGGGGTTGCTTAAGGGTCGGGCCAGCATGGCCTGATTGGCCTCACGCAGGGCGTCTTCGACCCGGTCGGCAATCGGTCCTTCCTGGGCCACGGCCCGGGCCAGGGACGCACAGACGAAGCCCCCCGCCAGATCCCCTTTGCCGGGCCCGCCGATGCCATCGATGACGGCCACCCACCCGGCGACGGCGTCCGACCAGACAGCATCCTCGTTGACCGGCCGCAGGCCGCATTCGGACGTCGAGTTGATGGCGAACAGGTTCTGCATCATACTTCTTTTCTGTCAATGAATTTGGTCTGGATTCGCCCACATTTTGCCGGTCCGGCCCATCCCCACACCCGTCCTTGGAGAAACCCCGTGACTGTCGCCGCCGTCGGGCCAAAATACCACGTTCACAGCGGCTTTGCGACCGCTGCCGGTTTGCGGGCGGCCAACGAGGACTCCCTCGTCGCCCTGGATGCACGGGGAATGTTTGCCGTGTGTGACGGCATCGGTGGGCCTGACCGGGGCGATGTCGGCAGCGGTCTGGTGACCGAGTGCCTGACCGAAATGGTCGCTGACGGCAGTGCCGAGGCTGCCGCCGTCGAAGCCGCCCTCGCCAAGGCCAACCGCAAGATCATCGCCACGTTCCTGGCGGACCCTACGAAGAAGGGCATGGGATCGACGGCGACCGTCGCCCTGCTTGCTGCCGATCGGCTGCGATTCTGGCATATCGGTGATGCCCGGCTCTACCGTCAGCGCGGCGCCCAGCTGGAGCTGCTGACCGAAGACCACAACCTGGCCTGGCAGTTGCTGAAGCTCAAACAGATCACCATGGCCCAGTATGCCACCCACCCGGGGCGCAACACCCTGATGCGCTGCCTCGGCAAGGAGGGCACCCCCAAGCTGGACTTCCACGAGGTGACCCTCGAAGCCGGCGATCGCCTGGCGCTGATGAGTGACGGGGTCTATCAGCCGCTGGGCGATGAGCGGATCACCGCCCTGATGGGGGACGGCAACGATCCGACAGCGATCGCCACGGCGCTGACCCAGGCGGCGTTGACGGCCGGCAGCACGGACAACGTCACGGCGGTGGTGATCCTGGTCGCCGGCGGACCGCATGACGGCGACCTGCCGGCCGGGGCCCCGGCGGCCCCGTCGACGGAGCTGCCGGCCCTCTGGCACAGCCCGGACCTGACGACGGCGGTCGCCACGCTGCGGCAGCGGTTCCGCGAGACGGTCCACGAATTGGCCGTCGTCATCCGCCGGCACGGGGAGGCCTCCCAGGCCGGCAGTGACGATGCGACCGTCGCAGTCCTGGCTGAACAGGTCGCCGCCGCCCCGGCCATCGCCGGCTGGACGGAGGCGGGGCGGTGGATGGCCCTGCCGCTGGATCCCGCCGAGCCGGCCGCCGGCATCCTGGCCGTGGTCCCCCTGGCCGCACCGGGACCGGACGTCGCGACCTGGCAGGCCGAGTTGCGGGCCTGGGGCTCCCAGCTGCAACACGTGGCGGAGGTGGCCCACCTGCGTCAGATCGCCGACAATGCCGTGCACCTGTCGTCCCTGGCCCGGGAAATGGCCACGGCCGACTCGAACCAGGCGGCGATGCGGCAGCTGCTGATGCGCTGTCTGCTGGCGACCGGGGCGGAGCGGGGTGCGATCCTGGTCAGCGGGGACATGCGTCCGATCGTCAGTCTGGACGCGGCCGGGACGGCGGCCACCGTGGAGGTGGACCGCCCGTTCGTGAAGGGCGTGATGAGCCAGCGCCGTGGCTCGCTGCAGGTGGGTGGCACCGAGG
The DNA here is from genome assembly GCA_014377495.1 of Candidatus Sericytochromatia bacterium. Classification (GTDB taxonomy): domain Bacteria; phylum Cyanobacteriota; class Sericytochromatia; order JACMPN01; family JACMPN01; genus JACMPN01. The sequence continues at coordinate 6,357 of JACMPN010000160.1, read as the reverse complement.
ACACGGGGGCCAGTGTGATCGGCTTTTCGCTGATCACGGCGATCTGCGCCCCGATCGTCGCCGCCGGCGACCTGATGGGGGTGGTCTACCTGAGCGCCAACGCCGTGATCGCCCAGCTCACCCTGGCCAAGCTGCGCCTGGTCGAGGACCTGGTCCTGCAGGGGGCTCCCGTGGTCCAGATGGCCGAAATGCTGGCCATGGCCTCGGACCGTCACCGCCACCTAGCCGACAGCGTGCACCGGCTGGCGCACCTGTCGGGCGATGCCGACTGGATTGACCATCTGCAGGCGCGGACCCTGGATGCCAGCCTGTCCCATGCCCTTAGTCTGGGCGCCAGCGGGATCCTGACCCTGGACCAGGGGCCATCCCTCAGCGGCAGCATCCACCTTGTCCAGGGCCGCATCGTGTCTGTCCAGGCCAGTCTCCGCGGCCTGACCGGTCTGGATGCCTTGGGCTTCCTGCTGTCGTGGGACCTGCCGACGCTCACCTGGACGGCGGGCGCCGCCGCAACCACCCCGCCTCCGGCCGGGGGCGGCGTGACGATGCTCATCCAGGCCCTGGAACAGGCCGGACCCTGGCGTCAGGCGGTACGGACCGCCCCCTGGGACGCCGTTCCCGTCAGGCTCGATCCGAGCAAGACCGACAGCGATTACCGGGTGGAGTTGGCCGAAGTCATCGCGTGTGTGGACAACCAGCGGACTGTGCGAGATCTGCTGGATCAGACGTCCATCCCGCCACAGGAGTTTCTCGTTGCCCTGGCCCACCTCAGCGACAGCGCCGACATTTACTTCGAGCGCCAGGGTGGCCAGTAAGTCTGCCCGGCCAGACCCCACCCGGTCCGGCCGGCCTGTATGAACCTGTCGGCGTGGGCCCTGAAGCGCCCGATCCTGGTTATCCTGGGCTGTCTTTTCACCCTCTTGGCCGGCGTACGGGCCTGGCATCATCTCGGTGTCAGCGACATGCCGGAAATGAATTTCCTGTCGGTCACAGTCAGCGTTGGCCGGCCCGGCGCTTCGCCGACCGAGCTCGAGACCAGCGTCGTGCGGCAGCTGGAGGATGCGCTCGCCAGTCTGCCCCATGTCCGCGGGATCAAGGCGAACATCCAGCCCAGTCGGGCCGTCGTCAATTTGCGCTTCGCGCCGGAAGTGCATCCCGATCAAGCGCTGGCGAACGTGCGCGAGGCCGTCCAGCATGCCCGATCCGAGTTGCCGAACGACATCGACGAACCGGAAATCTCCCAGCCTCAGGTCAGCGAGGACCCGTTTGCGGTATATGCGGTGCTCAGCGATCGTCGGGACTCGCTCGCCCTGAGCACCCTGATCGACACGACGATCCTGCGCCGGGTCCGCAAAGCGAGCGGCGTCAGTCAGGTTAGCCGCATCGGCGGGACCTATCGGGAAATCCAGATCATCGCCGAACCGGCTCGCCTGCAGGGGTTGGGGCTGGATGTGGACATGCTGGCCTCCCGCATGGCGGCGCTGAGCGTGGATCTGCCCAGCGGCAGCACCGAAATCGGGGACCGGACGCAGGCGATCCGCACCCTGGGTGCTCCGATGGCGGTGATGGACCTGGCGGCACTGCCGATCCCCACGGTGGATCAGGCCTGGCTGCGCCTGGGGGCGCTGGCCACAGTCAGCGACACGATGGCCCGCCCCACGCAGAGTGCCTGGCTGGACGGCCGGGCGACCGTCGGATTCGACGTCCCCCGGGCCCCCGGCACGGCCCTGATCAACGTTGCGGCGGCCACGGACCGGGCCGTCGCCAGCCTCCGGGGCCAACTGCCGCCGGACGTGACCATCCGTCGGGTCTTCACGTCGGCACCACACGCCAGCGCCGCCTACGAAGCGGCGACCGACTCCCTGGTCCTGGGCTCGCTGCTGGCCATCGGCGTCATCTATCTCTTCTTGCGCAACCTGCGGGCCACCCTGATCAGCGCCGTCGCCATCCCCCTGTCCATCCTGGCGACCCTGGCGCTGCTGTACAGTCTCGGCGAGGTGCTGCATCAGATGAACCTGCTCGGCCTGACCCTGGTTGTCGGGGTGCTGGTCGATGACGCCATCGTGGAGATCGAGAACATCGAACGCTTTCTGCAGGCGGGCTACGCACCCGCCGAGGCGGCGTTGGTGGCGGCCACCGAAATCGGGGTAGTGGTCATCGCCACGACGCTGACCATCGTCGCCGTCTTCGTCCCGGTGACGACGATGATGCCGGGCCTGTCCGGCCAGTTCTTCCATTCCTTCGGGATCACCGTGGCGGCGGCGGTCCTGTTCTCCCTGCTGGTCGCCCGGGCCGTGATCCCGACGATGGCGGCCAAGTGGCTGCACAGTCGGGGTCCTGCCGTCGTCGTCGGGCCCTGGTGGAGCCGCCATTATCAGCGCTGGCTCGCCGCCTCGTTGCGGCACCGCTGGGTCGTGCTGGGCTTGGCCGCCGCCGCCTTCGCCGCGACGCTGAGCCTGGTGCCGGGCCTGCCCCAGACCTTTCTCGACGAGCGGGACAGCCGTCAGGTGAGTATGAGCGTGGCGGTCCCTGCCGGGGCCCGGCTCGTCGACACGGAGCAGGTTGTCCGGGCCGCCACAGCCGTCCTGCGTCGCCAGGCGGACGTCGCCAGTGTCTTCGCCCAAGTGGGGACGTCGGTGCCGCGCCGGCCCAACGAAGGCAAGCTGATGCTGCAACTCGTCGAGCCGGGAAAGCGCACCCTGAGCAATGCGGCGCTGGAGGTTCAGGCCCGTGCAGACCTGGCGGCGGTCCCGGGGGCCCGGTTCACGATTTCCCATTCGGTGACGGGTTATCCCAAACCCGTCAACCTGCAGCTCAAAGGCGGGGATTCAGCGGCGTTGGTCACCTGGGCCAACCGCCTCCAGGGGGAAATGGCCCGTCTCCCGGTCCTGCAGGATGTCACTTCCAGCTTGGCTGAAACCAGTCCTGAGCTGGTGATCCGCCCCATGAAGGACCGGGCGGCGGACCGGGGCATCACCACCCAGACGATCGCCCGCACGGCTCTGTTGGCCACGGACGGGGTCAGCGAGCGGCAGCTGTTGAAACTGACCTTCGGCGACCAGCAGGTGCCAGTCCGTGTCTGCCTGCCTGACTGGATCCGTGGCGACGTCCTGGCGATTGCCCATCTGCCGGTGCGCGGGCGGGCGGGCTTCGTGCCGCTCGGCGACGTGGCCCGCATCGGTATGGATGCAGGGCCGTCCCAGATCCGCCGGAATGACCGGCAGCGGCAGGTCCTCCTGTCGGCCAGCCTGCCGCCCGGGGTCGACCTGGGTCAGGCCCTGGCTGCCGTCGAAGGCCTGGAGGGGATATCGCTGCTCCCGGACGCCATTGACTGGGGGTTCCTCGGCGACGGCGAGGCGATGGGCGAAGTGTTCGAGGCGTTCGGGATCATTTTGCCGGTCAGCCTGCTGCTGATCTACGGGGTTCTGGTCGCCCTGTATCGTGGGTTCCTGCAACCGCTGACGATCATGCTGACCCTGCCGCTGTCTGCCGTGGGGGCCGTCATCGCCCTGCTGGTCACCGGCCAGGCGATGGGCGTGGTCGCCCTGGCGGGTTTTTTGCTGCTGATGGGCCTGTCGACGAAAAACTCGATCCTACTGGTCGATTTTGCCCTGCAGAGCCAGCGTGAAGGCCTGAGCCGGGATGCGGCGATCGCCCATGCCTGCACGCAGCGCCTGCGGCCCATCCTGATGACCAGTATCGCCATGCTGACCGGGATGGTCCCCATCGCCATCGGGTTCGGCGAAGGGACGGCGACCCTGCAGCCCATGGCGATCGTCATCGTCGGCGGCCTGATCACATCGACCCTGTTCACTCTGGTCGTCGTCCCGGCGGCGTTTTGCGCCTTTGACGACGTGTACACCCGCTACAGACGTCGGGTCAGCCCGGGAACGTAACGGCCGTCCCTGTCAGCGGCACCCGGTGGCGGAGCAGGGGAGCCTGTAGCAGCGGACGGCCGTTACGTTCCCAGGGGCCCGGCAGGCACGTGACAGGATTCCGAGTGGCACCTTGGCGCCAGGCCCGATGGCCGTCGCTGCCGGCGCCCGGAAACGGGTCAGTGACCGGCGGTTGTTTGGTAGGATGGCACCATGTCCACCGAAATCATCCGTTGGCTGCCGACCCTGGCGGCGACTCCCGCCGGCCCCATGCGCCTGTTTTGCCTGCCCCATGCCGGCGGCGGCATCACCGCCTATCTGCCCTGGGTAGCTGCCCTGGCACCGGATGCCCAGGTCATTCCTGTCCTGCTGCCGGGCCGGGAGCGTCGTTGGCAGGAGCCGCTCCTTGATGACATGGAGGCCCTAGTCGCCGCGCTGGTGGCCGTATTGGCGCCAGAGATGGACAGGCCGTATGCCCTGTTCGGGCACAGCATGGGCGCCTGGATCGCCTTCGAGTTGGCCCGGGCCTGCCGCCGCCTGGGCCTGGCGGCGCCCCAATGGCTCTGGGCCTCGGGCGCCCGGGCACCCGACCGGCCGAGCCGGAGACCGGCGATCCATACCCTGCCGGATCCTGAATTCATTGCCGCCCTGCGCCGGTACAACGGCACGCCGGCCGAGGTCTTGGCGGAACCGGAACTGCTGGCGATGCTGCTGCCCATGCTGCGGGTCGACTTCGGGCTGTGCGAGCGCTATCGTTCGCGTGCCGAGGCACCTCTGAGCATCCCCATCATCGCCTCAGGCGGCCTGGCAGACCCGGAGGTCTCGGCGGAGGACGTGGCCGCGTGGCGGGCACATACGGACGGCCCGTTCCGCTGCCACATGATGGCGGGCGATCACTTCTACCTGCACGGGGACCCGCCGCCGATCGTTGCCCATCTGGGCCGTCAGCTGGGCCGGGCTTAGCTGGCGCTGTCGGGGTCGTATTGATCCATCGTCGGTTTTTGCGCTTCGGTGGCGGCAGGCCGCGCCGGCGACGTCGTCGTTGCCTGGACACCACACCCTGTTAGCACGATGGCCGCCAGCGTCATCCCCAAAACGGCTTTGAACATAACACCTACCCTTTACCTTGAGACAATCTCAATGCCTTGTCGGCCCAAGCCGGCGAAACCTGACGTGGCAGGTCCGCAAATCGTCAGCGGACGGCCGCCCGGCCACAAAAGAGCGCCCCCTTCAGGGAGCGCTCTTCTGGTGAATCAGCCCTATGTCGAAGCCGCTGCGGTTGCTTCTTCTTCGCCCTTGGCTTCTTCGGGCTTGGTCACATCGACCTTTTCGCCCGTGACTTCCCACTTCAGCTTGCCGTCGCCATCAGCCTGGAGGGAAATCTGCGTGTTCTTGGGCATCGCCCCGGCGAGCAGTTCTTCGGCCAACGGGTCCTCGACGATCCGGCTGATCGCCCGCCGCAGCGGTCGGGCACCAAAGGTGGGGCTGTAGCCCTCTTTGGCCAGCAGCGTGCGGAGTGAATCGTCGAAATCGACGATGATCTCCTGCTCCTTGAGCCGGTCCTTGAGTTCCTTGACCATGATGTCGACGATCTCTTTGATCTCGTCTTGGGTCAGCGGGTGGAAGACGATGATCTCGTCCAAGCGGTTGATGAACTCCGGACGGAAGTTCTGCTTGAGCTCGTTCATCACGGCATCCTTCATCCGCTTGTAGGCATCGCCTTCTTCACCGGTGTGGAAGCCGATGGAGGAGCCTTTTTCGATCGCCCGGGCGCCGATGTTGGAGGTCATGATGATGATCGTGTTCTTGAAGTCGACCGTGCGGCCCTTGCCGTCGGTCAACCGGCCGTCTTCGAGGATCTGCAGCAGCAGGTTGAAGGCGTCCGGGTGGGCCTTTTCGATTTCGTCGAAGAGGATCACCGAGTACGGCTTACGCCGCACGGACTCGGTCAGCTGGCCGCCTTCCTGATACCCGACATAGCCCGGGGGCGAGCCGATCAGCTTGGAGACGCTGTGCTTTTCCATGAACTCGGACATGTCGACCCGGATCATCGAGTCTTCCGTGCCGAAGAAGAAACCGGCCAAGGCTTTCGCCAACTCGGTCTTACCGACACCGGAGGGGCCGGAGAAGATGAAGCTGCCGATGGGGCGCTTGGGGTTCTTCAGGCCGACCCGGGCCCGGCGGATGGCCCGGCTGATCGACTTGATGGCTTCGTGCTGGCCGATGACCCGCTTGTGCAGGACGTCTTCCATCTTCAGCAGTTTTTCGGTTTCCGCTTCGGCAAGCTTGGTCACGGGGATCCCGGTCCAGCTGGCGACGATATCGGCAATGTCCTGCTCGTCCACCTGCGGGTTCAGGTTGACGCCGTGCTCAGAGCGCCATTCGGTGGCGATCTCGCGAATGCGCTCCCGCAGGCCCTGCTCCTGATCCCGCAGCTTGGAGGCCTTTTCAAACTCCTGGGCCCGGATCGAGTCTTCTTTTTGCT
>JACMPN010000159.1 GCA_014377495.1 Candidatus Sericytochromatia bacterium | reverse complement strand
TCACCCTGCTGTTGGGGGTCGTCGCTGCCGGGGCCTTCTGGTCCCAGCGGCCCGTGCTGGCCAAGCCCGCCAAGTCGCCGTCTCTGGAGGCGGCCGAGGTCTTTGCCAACAACTGTTCCAGCTGCCACGGAGCGAGCGGACGTGGTGACGGTACGGTGACCCAGCCCGCAGTCTGGAGCAACATCGAAGGCATCGACGGCAGCCGCAAACCGCGCAACTACACGGCCGAATGGTTCCGCTTCGGCGATTCCGAGCCCGCCATCATCGCCACGATCCGGAATGGCGTGCCCGGCACGGCCATGAACGGCTTCAAGGACATCTATCCTGCCCCGGTCATCAGGGAATTGGCCCGCATCGTCCGCAACTTCCGCGGCAAGCTGACCAACGAGCAGATCCGCCGTGAGCATCCCGAGCGGATCCCTGCCGACATCCGGGCCATGCTACCGCACTAGGGTTGGGGGCACCCCCGGTTTGGGCCGGCGCCCATGACCCCGCCTGGCCCAGAGGCGCCCACAGCGCTTTTTAGGCGGCTTTGCGTTGCGGGGCCAGGGCGTCGTTGACGTGTTGCTGGAACTGTTGCCCGAGGGCTTTCGCCCGTTCCTCGTCGATCAGCTCCTCGGCGATGGGGAAGATGTCTTCTTCCTCCTCCTCGATATGGTCCTCCAGGTTTTCGGCGAGGACGGCGCATTTGGCGGCGAAATGCTCGTCACTCGCCGGCAGGTGGCGCAACTCCTCCACGAGCAGGGACACCACGTGATGCTGCTCGGTGGCCATGACCATCAGCGGTCGACCGCCGTCGTCGTTGGCCAGGAGGGGATAGAACAGGGCCTCTTCCGCATGGGTGTGGGCTTCCAGCAGGGCGATCAGGTGATCCCGCATCTGTTCCTGCCGGGCGACGTCCGCGGGATCGATGCCTTCGAGGCTGTCCAACAGTCCCAGGATTTTTTCGTGGTCCTCCCGGATCGTATCGAAGATATCCATGCCCCACCTCCTCCACGCCTGTGCCCCGGCAGCCGGCCCGGGGACACCGGCACGCAACCCACACGACGGCACGCAGTCTAATCGGGGGCACCGCAGCCGCAGTTGGCCACGGCGGCCGGGATTGCGCCTGTTACTATGGGAGTAGGTCCGCCCCTCCGGCCATCGCTGCCGTTTGCCAGTCGAGCCGGAAGAGCCATGCGCACTGACGATCCCCCATCCGACCCACCGCCAGATCCGGCGCTAATTGAGGCGGATGTCTATCGGTGCTTTTTTGAGCGATCGGCTGGGGCCAGTTGTCTGTTCGATTTGGAGACCCGCCGGGTGCTGCAGGCGAATCCCGCCTTTGGCGCCCTGTACGGCTACAACCAGGATGCCATTGCCGGCCTGACCTTCGACGACCTGCAGACCGATCCCCACGATACCGGCGTGCTGTTGGCCAGGGTCGTGGCCGAGGGGAGCCTGACCCTGCCGTACGGCCGGCAACGGCGCCGTGACGGCCGGCCATTTCCCGTCGGGCTGCGGCTCTTTCCGTTCGCCGTGGCCGGACGTGTGGTCATCGGCCAGATCAGCTGGGACCGATCGGGCCTGCAGCATCTGGAAAATACCCTGGAAGCGATCATCGCCGCCACATCGCCCGTCATCGGCGACGACTATTGCCGGTCGTTGGTCCGCACGCTGGCCCAGGTCCTGGAAGTGGACTTTGCCGCGATCTGTCTGCTGGAACCGGGCACCGGCGACGAGGACGATTGCCTGCGGTCGCTGGCTGTCTGGGGCGACGGCGCCGTGAGCGATGAGGTCTGCTATCCCCGGGTCGGCAGTCTGTGCGCAGAAGCCCTCCGGCACGGGGTCTGCCTGATCCCGGATCGGGCTGCCGAACGGTTTCCCGGCGGTGCCCTGCTGCAGACGCTCGGTATCCAGGCGTACGTCGGCCTGCGGCTGCAGGATGGGGCGGGCAACCCGCTCGGGGTGCTGATGACGATGCACCGGTCCCCGATGATCGAGGGCTCGATGATCGCCCAGGTCCTGCAGGTGGTCGCCGGACGCCTCAGTGCCGAGATCGGGCGCCAGCATTCCGAGCAGGCGTTGCGGCGGTCCGAGGCGGATCTGGCGGCCATCCTCGATTCCGAGACCGACTCGACGTGGTCGGTCGATCGGGCGTACCGGCTCATCGTCGGCAATGCCCGGTTCGCCGAGGCCTATCAGCAAGTTTACGGACACCTGCCGCTGCCCGGCGCCGACCTTATTCCGTTGCAGGGCCCCGAGGTCGCCTTGCCCTGGCAGGCTTTGTTCGACCGGGCCCTGGCTGGTGAATCCTTTATGTTCTCCTATGTCTCCGACCGGAGCGGCGCCCCACGGCACCACGAGATCGCCTTCAGCCCGATCCGCAGCGACGGGGTGATCACGTCGCTGCGGGGCCAGTCCCGGGACGTTACCGACCGGGTCACGGCCGAGATCGCCCAGCAGCGTAGCGAACAGAATCTGCGCAGCGTCATCGAGAGCTCGCCCGAGCCGATCTGGTCCATCGACACGGCTTTCCGGCTGACCGCATTCAATGTCAGCTTCAGCGACGGCTATGCCGCCGTCATGGGCCGTCCGCCCGTCCTGGGCGACGTCGTCCTCGACGATTCCGCCGTGGGGCCGGTCTATCGGGCCGGCTACGAGCGGGC
>JACMPN010000158.1 GCA_014377495.1 Candidatus Sericytochromatia bacterium | reverse complement strand
TCGATCGGTACCGATCGCATGCTGGCGGATCAGGACGGCGTCACGTTCCGCAAGAGCGTGACGGCGCCGTCACGCAACGGGATCTTCCACGTCACCGCCGAGATCATCGACCTGACCGGTCTCAATCAACTGCCCCCCCGGCTCAACTTCACCAGTTGGGCGGCGACGATTCGGGTGAAGTAGCCGCCGTTCGCCCTCACAGTGCGATGGGGAGCGTGTCGCCTGCCGGGGCGAACAGGCCGCTCCGCAAGGCCATCGCCAGGTCGGGATTCACCTGTTGTAGCGAAAACAGGCCGATGACGTCGGCGCCGCTTTCCCGGGCGGCGGACGCCTGGGCCAGCGTCTCGGTCGGGGTCGCCGCCAGGAACGGTCCGAATACCCCGCCGATGAGGGTCACTGTCCCTGCCGTCGCCAGATAGGTGTAGCGCATGTTCCGTTTGATGGCGGCCAGTGAATTCGTATAGTTCAGCACAGCGAGTGCATCGACGAGATGGTCGTCTGACCAAGCCCCCCAATCCTGCAGGGCACGCACCCGGGATTCCGTCGGATTGGTCGCAAAGGGCACCTGGACCTTGACGTCGGCCTTTGCGCGTTTGATCGCATCGTGGAGGTCCTTGACCAAGGCCGTCAGCTGACTTTCCCGAAACGCCGTCCAAGCCGACCAGGCAGCCGTGCCCGGATGCAGGGTGACGGGATCGACGCCATAACCGTTGTTGAAGGCTGCTCGGGCGACGGGCGTATAGCCCCAGGTCGAGCCCAGATAGTCCGGATGGGTCTCCGGAAAGGGCATCGGATACCGGGTGTCATCCAGTTGCACGGCGGGGACGGCATAGCGCCGGGTGATCTCGGTGACGACCTCCGTCAGGAACCGCCGCACCTCCGCATTGGCGGGATCCAGGAAATAGGCGCCACCCTCGACCGTCGAAGCCGGCGTCTTTTTCGCGGTGGCTGTCGCCAGCTGACGGTTCGCCCAGGCCGGATAGGCGGCCAGGATCGGACTCGGCGGCTTCAGGCTGTCGTGGCCGGCGTAGAGGGTGTGGACCCACGGGACGATCGAGACCCCCGCCGCAGCCCCGGCGGCGATGTAGGCAGCCAGGGGATCCCAGCCCTTGTATTGCGGATACTGGGCCACCAAGCGCCAGCGCTTGAACGTCTCGGACGGAAAAATCGGGTAGCCGTGATACAGGGTTTCCAGGTAAATCGTCCGGATGCCGGCGGCTTTGGCCGTCGTCACCACCGCCGTCACGGCCTCGGCGTTCTTTTCCAACGGCCGGTACCAAACGGCCCGGGCGGAGACGGGCACGGGGCGATAGGCCTGCCAGATGGCACGCTGCAACTCCGCCAACAGAGAGGGTGCACGCTCGGCCGCCTCGTCGGGCCTCCTGAGCAACAGGGCGTCGAGTTGGGCAACCGCCTGGCCGAGGCTGGCAGGGGGATTCTCTTCCAGTTGACCGAGCGTGTGCCAGGCGTGCCGGACCCGCCAGACACCGGCCTCCGGATCCTGTTGGGCCTGCAGGGTGCCGGTGGCTTTGTCCCAGGTC
>JACMPN010000157.1 GCA_014377495.1 Candidatus Sericytochromatia bacterium | reverse complement strand
GCCGGACTGGCACGAGGCCCGCCGGGCTCCGTATTGGGACCTGCTCGAAGACGAGGCCAAGGCCCGCCTCCAGGCCGGGTTGTACTTTTCGCCGACCCACCTGCGGGCCCTCGCCCCGGAGCTGAAGCGGGCCGAGATCGACATCGACTCCGGCCACGTCTACTGGCTGGAGCGGGATCACCGTAACAACCATGATTTGTCGCCCCTGGAGGTGCGGATGCGCCCCCTGGACCACGACTGGAACGACGACCCGGCCGAAGACGAGGCGGGCGACCAGGCAGCGGATGGCTCCCAACGCAACACCATCGGCGGCTGGCACCTCTACGGCACGCAGTATGCCGTCCTGCAGGAGCAGGCTGCCCGGGCCCAGGAGCCGAATCCGACGATGATCAAGGGCCTCTCCGATGGGACCGTCAGCTGGCAGGCCAAGCAATACGGCGATGCCGGGGCCGACACCGACAGCGAGGACGTCATCAACACACTGCGCAGCTTTCTCGGTGGGTAATTCAAGGCAATAAGGAAGCACCATGGCCATCGCCCGCAGACCCACCCCGCCCGCCGACCCCGACGAGGGTGAGGGCTTCAGTTCGGACAGGTTCGTCGGTCCCGTCAAGAAAATCGTGGCGACCTTCGACGACGCCCTGACCCCCACGAAACAGGCCGGCAATGCGGCCGTCATCGACGCGCCGCCCCCCAAGCCGCCCGTGGATTCCGAGTCCTCGTTCATCGCCGCCCTCGCCGAGAGCGTCGCTGCCGAACCGCCAGCCGCCATCGCCGACGAAGTGGCCCGGGCCTTCCGTCCGGCCCCGGCCCGCTATGTCGGCCGGTCAACCGTCTTCGAGGACCTCGAACTGTCCGCCGACGTCGCCGGCGATCCGGACGCCAAACGCTATTTTGGTTACATGCGGCTCTTTGGCTCGGATCAGGTGCCAGGGGGACTTTACGGCCTGACCTTCGACCGGGCCCGCGTGGCGATGGGGTCCGGCAAATGGGGCCGCCGCTTCCCCTACCACCTGGACGGCTTGATCTCCGAGGGGCTCGTCGGGTCACGGGCGCTTCTGGCCAGCCGCTTCCAGGGCATGCTGCCTGTCTACAAGGCCTGGGCGGGCGTCTTCCGCAATGACAAAGAGCTGAAAGGCGCCTTGTTGGAAGATCTGCAGCTGTTTGTCCGGTCGATGCGGGAAAGCGGCCGTTTCCCGCCCTTTGCCTACCGCGTCGTCTAGGCGGGGACGACTTGGTCCGGTGTCCGGTCCGCAGGCGCCACGGATCGCCTACACTTCGGTGACACTTACCCAACTTGCTCCTGCTGGTTTGCACCACATTTAGAGGTTCCTATGATCGAGACCATCCTTCACGAGGACCCACTCGTCGCCGCCCTGTTGGCCAAAGGTCTGCTCAGCGGCGAGGACCTGGAAGCGATTGCGGAGCACCAGCAGGGCCCCGACGAAGGCCTCGGTGGCCTGATGTTCATCGTCGATCACCGGGAGATGCGGCTCTTCGTCGGTGATCCACTGGGGCGGAGCCGGGAGGAGATCGTCCTCGGCGAGCGGGAGCCGTGGCACCCCAACGAGTTTTCACCGTACGCCGCCCCGGTGATCGGGCTATTCAACGACGACGGCCAAAAAGCGGGTGACATCCCGGCTCTCGGCATATCGGGCCTGCTTCTCACGGACGACGACTGTTTCATGGTCGGTGCGGACTTCCGGCATGAGGAGCATCTGCCGATCGGGACCAGCCTGCTGTTCAACGGCGCCAGCCACCGCAGTGTCAGCATGTATCCGTACGACATTTCGCTGTCGCAGGATGGGCGCTTTCTCGTGGTCACCGACCGCGGGGCGGGTCTGTTGGCCCTCGTTGATTCCGAGACCTTCCTGGTCACCCAGCGCCATCAGGTCCGCCCGCCGGGCTACAACAAGGCGATCAATACCTGCTGGCAGGGTTCCCAGCTCTACGTGACGGACAACCAGACCTCAGCCCTCGTCATCATTGACACTGCCGCCGAGTCCCTCGTCCGCCAAACCTTAGCCGTGGGCGTCCTCGGCAACATGCTGGCCCATCCCGATGGCCGCCGGCTGTACATGATCACCCTGAAACCGCACTTTGCCCTGTTCCTCATGGACCCGGCCAACCCGGTGCCCGAAAAGGCCGTGCCCGTCAAAGGCGACCCCTTCAGTCCCGGTGCTGATCCGACCGATCTTTTGGTGTTATCGCCGGACAAGGGCCATCTGCTGGTCATGACGTTCGTCAACGAACCCGTGCCCTACAGCCCGGTGATCAACGTCATCGACATCGAGACCCAGAAGAACGTGCAACGCTTCCGGTTGCCCGCCACCCGCAAACCGGTCGCCCTCGGTTTCAGCCGGCCGAATCCCTACTATCACCCGCGCATCGACGTGCCGACGGCGATCCTGGCCCTCGGCCTCGTCTCTGCAGAAGAGCTGCAGGCCGTGCGGGCGGCCATGGAGAGCGACACGGCTGCCGACGTGCCGTTCAACCGGTACACCCGTCAGGACGATCTGGTCGACTCCGTGGCGGCGATCCGCCAAACTTCCGAAAAGGCCCACGAAGCCCAGGCGGCCGCCAATGCGGCGGGCGCCCGTCAGGTGGAGCGGACCGACAAGATCGACATCCCGCCGGCGGCCGACGCCCTGATCATCGATCATTGTGCCGAACATTTCCTCAACCTGACCAAAAGTGTCGATCTGCGCAACGAACCGGTCGCCCTCGATCGGCTGGTGACCGCCGCCAAGACCTGCCGTGACGAGCTGGAGTGGTATACGGCCTCCCGCATCCAGCTCAGCTTCATCAGCGGCGAACGGTCCCTGGATCTGTGGATCGAGCGGGACACCGTCCTGGAGTGGCTGCGCGAGCGTGAGCGGGACACGATGCTCAAGGATGCCAAGATCAGCACGATCCCCTCCCATTGCCCGAACTGCGGCAAGAACCTGCTGGGATCCTACGTCTGCCGGATGTGCGGCTTCGAGTTGGACGTGCCCGAGGCGATGAAGCAGAAGCGCCGCATGTCGCTCGCCAGCCCCGGTCCCTCGGCCAACCTGGCAGAAGGTCACATGCTCGTCGTCGACACCGAACGGCAGCGGGTGATGGAGATCGACCATGCCCGGGCGATCTGCTGGCAACTGGCCAAGGGGATGATGCACCAGGAGGAGATGATCGATCTCAAGGGACCTTCCGACTTGATCCGGCTGGCCAACGGCAACACACTGATCGTCGATCAGATGGCCCACCGGGTCATGGAGGTCACCCCGCGGGGCCGGCCGTTCTGGGAAATCCCCCATGACGAGGAGCACGCCGACATCCGCCTCTATCACCCGATCCGGGCCACCCGCCTCGATGGCGGCAACACGCTGATCGTCGACCGCGGTCACCACCGGGTCATCGAGATCGACCGCCAGTTCAACCGGGTCTGGCAGTACGGGGAAACCGAGGTCCCCGGGGTCACCGCCGGCCATCTGTGGAATCCGAGCGATATCCAGCGCATGGCGAACGGTAACAGCCTCATCGCCGACGCCGGCAACCACCGCATCATTGAACTGCAGGACGGTGAAATCGTCTGGCAGTACGGTAATGCCGAGAATATCCCCCATGGCGGGGCCGGTCATGAGCCAGGGCAGCTGAGTGCGCCACGGGGGGCCTGGCGCCTGGACGACGGGGGCACGCTAATTACCGATACGGGCAACGGCCGCATCCTGGTGGTAACCAGTGACGGCCAAGTCGCGTGGGAGTACCAGACGGCGGGCGGCGAGCCCGATTCCCGCGTCGATGACCCCTTGCGGTCGTTCCGCCTGCCCAACGGCAACACCCTGGTCATCGGCAGCCAGGTGGCGATCGAGGTGACGTCCCGCAAGGTCGTCGTCTGGTCCTGTGCCTTGCATAGCCTGGCCACGGCTGTCGCCGCCGAGGACAAGGAAGGCCGCATCGGCAGGTTCAACATGGCCAAGAACAACCCGTACCTGCGCCACCTCGAAGCCCGCCGGCAGGAAATCGCCGGTGGTCCGCCGACGCCGGCCGACATCACGCCGGCCGATGTGATCTCCCCCCACGACCGGATGGCCGATCTTGCCAAGCTGGCCTCCAACCGCCTCAATCAGTCGGAGGAATCGACGAGCAACCTGACGCCCTTGGCCATGCTGCTCGTCTACCGGGCCCGCAACCTCGTCTATCGGGTCAGCCGGCAGAAACGCGTCCTCTGGCGATTCGGCGCCGGGCTCCTGGAACGGCCGCACGCAGCCCAATTGCTGAACAACAGCCGAGTCCTGATCAGCGACACCAATCATCACCGGGTCATCGAGGTGGACACCACCAACGACGAGATCATCTGGCAGTTCGGCGAAACAGGCAAATCCGGTCATGAGCCGGGCCGCCTGGCCAACCCGCGCTGGGCCCAGCGGCTGGCCTCCGGCAACACCCTGATCGCCGACCAGAGCAACAACCGGCTCGTCGAGGTCGACCCCGATGGTGAGATCGTCTGGCAATGGGGCTCATGGGAACTGCTCAACGGTCCTTACTGCTGTCAGCGGCTGGATGGCGGCTCCACCCTGGTGACCGACTGGAGCAACCACGTCGTGTTCGAGGTCGGCCCCGACGACCGGGTCACCTGGACTTTCGGCCAGCCGAAACACGGTGGCGACGGGGCGGGGCAGCTGCATTATCCTGAAATGGCCATCCGCCTCCTGAACGGCAATACCCTGATCGTCGACACCCGCAACAACCGCATTCTGGAGGTCCACCCGGAGGGGGACCTGATCTGGCGGTACACTGGCGAGGGTCTGCACAAGCTGAACGGCCCCACGTACGCCCAACGCCTGACCGACGGTCACACCGTGATCGTCCACGGCGGCAACCGCCAGTCGATCGAGGTGGACCCGGAAGGCCAAGTCCTCTGGAAGTACCTCTTGCCGGTTGAACGTGACTGAACCCGCCACCCCGTCCGAAGGAAGCCCCCATGGAACGCACCCCGCTCATTGACCGTCTCTGGGCGGAAGGCGTGCTGGATGCGGACCGCCAACGGGCGCTGGACGTCCTCGTCGACGGTCCGATGGCGGGACTGCCGCCCTGTCTGGCGGTCACCTTTGACCCCGAGGCGTATGCCCTGACGGTCGGCCCGCTGTTCTGGCCGGTCCCGCCGCGGACCATTGCCCTGCCCCGGCCCGAAGGCCAGATGGTCAGCGGGATGGATGTCGGCCTGCCCTCCGTGGCCCTCTTCGGGCCCGATCTCCGCAAGGTGGGCGAGTTCACCCTGGACGACACGGTCGGCGTCCTCGTCGTGGCCTTCCAGGTGTACCGGTATGCCGCTTCTTTCCGTCAATCGCCCTTTCTCGCCTGGGGCCGGACGGCCCGCCGCAACCTGACGGGGGCCCGTGCCCAGGGTTACGGGCCTGTCGACCTGACTGTCAACCGTGCCGGTGATGCCGCCCTCGTTCTGGACAGGGCCATGGGCACGATGCACCACGTGGACCTCAACCAGGGCGAAGTGCGGGGCACTTTCAAGCTGCGCCCCGTCGGTGGGACGAGCAGCCTGAACGCGGCCTGGATCGGCAACCGCGTCTTTGTCACGGACGGGCAGACGGCGGGCGTCACGGTCTGCGATTTGGGCTCCGGCGAAACCTGGCAGGCGCCGACCGAACTGGGCGTCGTCGGCAACGTCCTGCCCACGCCCGACAACACCTCGCTCTTCCTGCTGTCAGTGCACCCGCAGTTCGCCGTGCGCATCGTCGATGCCGACACCTTCGAACCGAAAGGGACGATGCCCCTGAAAGGCGAACCCTTCAGCCGCATCGGCGACCCCCACGACATCTTCGCCATCTCCCCCGACGCCCGGCACATGCTCGTCATGGCCTACGTCGATGATCCCCAGCCCCACACGCCGGTGGTCAACGTCTTCGAGGTCGAGACCGGCAAAAACATCCACCGCTACCGGCTGAATCCCACCCGCAAGCCGGCAGGCCTGGCCTTTGGCGTGGAAAACCCCTTTTACGTGGCCCCGATTTCGGTGGAATCGGCCCTGGTCCAGCTCGGCTATCTGACCGAAGCCGACCTGGCGGTCGTCAAAGGCCACCTGGCATTGCCTTTGGACCTGGGGTACAGGGCAAACGACTTGATGGCCATGCCGATCAGCGCCACCCCGCCACCCTCCGGCCTGGAAGCCTTGGCTGGCGGCACGGGCTGGCGCAACAAACGTATCGAATCGGCGCCATACGCCACCTTTCCCCTGGACGCCGAGGCCCTGATCGCCGACTACCTGCACAAACAATTCCAGGACAGGGCCAAAATGGACGTCCGGGCCTATCCCGGCCCCTGGACCCGGCTGCTGGAGACGGCCAACCGGGTGCGGACGGAACTCGAGTGGTTCACCGCCGCCGACGTGCACCTGACCGACCTTGCCGCCGGCTATGACCTGCACTGCTTCATCACCCGCGAGCAACTCGAGGAGTGGCTGCACGTGATGGACCGGGACGACGTCCTGAATGGGCTCGTCATCGACGCCGTCGTGCCGGAAAACTGCCCGGAGTGCCGGACGCCGATGCTCGGGGCGATGACCTGCCGGGCCTGCGGCTGGCAGGTCGGCGTCAACGGCCGCAGCCTCGCCGACCCGCGGCGCCTGTCCCGGGCGACGATCAATCCCCTGTCGTTTCTGCCCCCGGGCCATCTGCTGCTGGCCGATCCGGAACGGCAGCGCCTCGTCGAACTGGACAAAAAGGGGGCCATCTTCTGGCAATTGCAGGGCGACACCCTGCACGCCGAACTGCGGGACCTGCTGAAATGGCCCATCGACGGCCTGCGGCTGGCCAACGGCAACACGATCATCCTGGACATGCTGACGGGCCGCGTCTTCGAGGTGACCAAGGGCGGCCGTCCCCACTGGGAATGGCCGCAGTCCGTCGCCCCCCTGCAGGAACCCCTGCGCGTGGCCCGCACGGAATGGGGCGAGAACTTCGTCGTCGATCGGCGCAGCCACTGCATCTGGCAAATCAACACCCACGGGGACCTGATGGAGGGCTATGGCTCCGGCGTGCCGGGGATCGGCCTCGGAGAGTTGTCCGGGCCGACGGACCTGCAGGTCCTCAGCGATGGGGCGATGCTGATCACCGACGGGGGCAACCACCGAGTGATCGAGGTCAACGACGGCCAAATCGTCTGGCAGTTCGGCAATCCGGCAGGCTTCGGCGGCGGGGCGGGGGCGGGTGACGGCGACGGGTATCTGGAATCGCCGCGGCGGGCCATCCGGCTGGAGTCCGGTGAGACACTGATCCTCGACACGGGCAACCACCGGCTGCTCATCGTTGACCGGGCCGGGACCGTGGCCTGGCAACACGACACGTTCAATGCCGACGGCGGCTCCAAGATCGAACGGCCCATCGGCATGTTGCGGCTGCCCGAAGGCCGCATCGTGTACTGGGATCTGCAGCGCCTCGTCGAAATCAGCCTCGACCAGCGGGTAATCTGGACGACATCCCTGGACCGGCTGGACACCAATCCCCGTCTCCGCCCGGAAATGCCGGAAGCGGAAACGGCCGCAGAGGCCCAGCCCCGCCGGCTCTTCCATGTGGCCCGGCTGGCCGATGACGACCCGGAAATGACCGCCATCCAGGCGGCGACACTGGAACGGCGCAAACAGGCCGCCGGTGCCCGCCAGGCCTGGGAGGCCGGTGACGTCGACGCCTACGTGAGCCTGCTCAAGGCAGCGTCCGAGCAACGGCTCGCCGCCGCCGCCTCCGCCGCCCCCAACGTGCTGCGGACGGTCGACGTCGAGGCCGTGCGGGACCGCCTGCGCCGGGAAGCCCAGAGCCGTTTGGCAGCCAACCAGCACCCCGCAACCGGCGCTAACTCTGTGCCGGCGGCGACGGTGGGACCGATTGCCGATGCCCCCCCTAGCGCGGCAGAAACAGCGGCGCCCGAACTGAAGCCGGAGGACGCCGGCCCCGATCGGGAGGCAACGGCAGACGACAGTCCCGTCGATTCCCTGGCCGAGACCACCCCGGCGGCAGACGAACGGTTGCAACCGGGGTCGGCCGGCGATCGGTTCGTGGCGGGGACCAGCGTGGGCTTGCGCGGGACCACCGGCGACGCCAAAGCGATCCTGGCCGCCCGTGGCGAGACCGCTCATCCGGCGGAGCCCATGGCGCCCGTGCAGACGGACGCAGCAGCAGCCGCTGCGGACACCATACCGCCGGCCGGTGACGCTCCGGCACCGGTGGACCGCCTGATCGCCGCCCACGCCCGCAGCGCGGGCAACGAGGCTGAACACGGCGGCACGTTGGACCGGACCCATTTGGACGACCTGGGTCTGGACCGGCCGCCACTGGACCTGCTCACGGTGCAACGGGCCCGTGGGCAGATCAGCCTGTTCGGTCGCGACCGCACGATCCGCTGGCAGTGGGGCGTCGGTGTGCTGGAACGGCCCCAAGGGGCCGAGCTGACGCCGATCGGCAACGTGCTCGTGGCGGATACCCACAACAACCGGGTCCTGGAAGTGGAAATGACCACGGACGACATCGTCTGGTCCTGTGGCGAAGGGGGCGCGCTCAGTTTTCCGCGGGCGGCCAAGCGGCTGATGAACGGCAACACGCTGATCGCCGACGCCGGCAACCGGCGGGTGGTCGAGGTCGCCCCTGCCGGCGAGGTCGTCTGGGAATGGGGCAGCTGGTCGCAGCTGAATACACCCACGTACGTCGATCGCCTGGCGGACGGGCGGACGCTGATCACGGACTGGGGGAGCCACGTCGTCCTGATGGTCTCCGCCGCCGGCGAACTGGTCTGGACCTATGGGCAACCGCGCCGCAGCGGCACGGGAACGGGCTATCTGCATTACCCCGAACAGGCCGTCGGCCTGGAAAACGGCAATGTCCTGATCGTGGACGGACGCAACAACCGGGTCCTGGAAATCGATGCCGTCGGCCAGATCCGCTGGCAGTTCACCGGTGAGGGGTTCCACCGGCTGACGGGCCCGACCTGGGCCGAGCGTCAGGCCGACGGGGCCACCGTCATTCTGCACGGGGCCGGGCGGGGCGCCCTGGAGATCGATCCGGACGGGCACATCCTCTGGCGGGCCTTGGTGGCGCCTGCCGCGGGAGCCTGATTGTGAAACCGGGGGGTGAAGTGCTATTCTGGACGATCATTGGTAAATCATGTCGCGTGGATGAACGGATGGGGGGCGACAGTGCCCGGACACAGGTCCGGTAGCGTCTGTCGCCACTGACCCCGCCGTCACCCGCCAGAGAGGGCTCCGGCGCCTGTGGAACCTGGCAGTAGTATTCCGCTCGGGATCGCAGCAGTCGCCTGCCTTCTCTTGGCGGGTGGTTTCGCGGCCGGTGAGACGGCCTTCCGCAATCTCCACCGGGCCCGGCTGCAAAACCGGGCCGAAAACGGCGACACCCGTGCCGAGTCGCTCCTGCGGCTCATGGCCCACCCCCAGCGGTTGCTCTCGACGATCCTCGTCGGCAAGACCCTCTGCCGTGCCGCCGCCACCGTTCTGGGGGTCAGTCTGGCCCCGCAGAGCTGGCTGCAGTCCACGTGGGGCCTCGTCGGGCTGATCCTCCTGACCACGGTGACCCTGTTCACGGTCAGCGAGGTCCTGCCCAGGGCGCTTGCCGCCCGGGCCACCGACACGGTCGCCCTTGTCCTGGACCGCCCGTTGCGGCTGTGCATGTTCATCCTGGCGCCCTTCGTCAAATTGCTCAGCATCGTGACGGGGCCGTTCCTGCGGGTGCTGGGGGCGGACTTCGGCCAGATCGGGACGCCCTACACGGAAGAGGAGATCCGCACGATGGTCGACCTGGGCGAGGAGTCCGGAGTCCTCGACCGTGAGGAGACGGAGCTCGTCCACTCCGTGCTTGCCTTCGACGAGACGCTGGTCAGCGCCGTGCTCACCCCGCGGGTGGACATGGTCTGCACGCCCGTCGAGGCCACCCTGGATGACGCCCTGCGCCGGATGGTCGCCGAAGGCTACTCCCGGCTGCCCGTCTTCCAGGACGGCATCGACCACATCGTCGGGATCATCACCCTCAAGGACATGCTCCTGGCCAAACAGGCCAAACCGGACGGCAACGCCCCGGTCAGCTTCTACATGCGGCCGGCATATCACGTACCGGAAACCAAGCGGATCGACGAGCTGCTGCGGGAAATGCAGCTGCGGCGCCTGCAGATGGTCGTCGTCTCGGACGAATACGGCGGCACGGCGGGCCTGGTGACGCTGGAGGACCTACTGGAGGAGATCGTCGGCGAGATCCGGGACGAGCACGACTACGACGAACAACCCCCACTCGTGGCTGTGGACGAGCGGACCGTGCTCGTCGACGCCCGCCTCGGGGTCGACGAAGTCAATGATGCCCTGCGCGTCAGCCTCCCCAATTCCCAAACGGTGGGCGGGCTCGTCTTCAACACCCTGGGGCGGGTGCCGGAGCTGGGCGAGACGGTGCGCATCAACAATGTGGAGCTGCGCGTCGAGCAGTTGGAGGGCATCCGCGTCCAGAAGGTGCGGGTCCACAAACTGCGCACCGGCACGGTGGACCTGATGTTGATGGACGAAGACCGGGCAGCTGCTGAAGGGGCCCCCTAGGCATCAATTGACCTGGGTGTTACCATGCGCGTCACACAAGGCTGGCTTCATGGGTCAGCGGCTGCCGAACGGAGCCGCTGCCCACTGATGGGGCCATTTGCACGCCCCATGCCGCGGTCTGGCCCTTAAGGTTATAATGACGGGCAAGCACGGGCGGTCTATGCCAGACTAGCCATAGGCAGCCAGAGTCAGCGTGCCGGCAGGAGCCAGTCCGGCGATTGTCCCGGCCCACGCCAGACGCTATGGTTGCATCGGTGCAGTTTCACACTCTTAAGGAAGAGAGAGGGTCAACCCATGTTCGAGCGGTTCACAGAGAAAGCCATCAAAGTGATCATGCTGGCGCAGGAAGAAGCCCGCCGCCTTGGTCACAACTTCGTTGGCACCGAACAGATTCTGCTCGGACTGATTGGCGAGGGGACCGGCGTGGCGGCGAAGACTCTGAAGAGTCTCGGCGTTAGCTTGAAGGATGCCCGGGTCGAGGTCGAGAAGATCATTGGTCGGGGATCGGGTTTCGTCGCCGTAGAGATTCCCTTCACGCCGCGGGCCAAGCGGGTCTTGGAGCTGAGCTGGGACGAAGCCCGTCAGCTGGGCCATAACTACATCGGGACGGAGCATCTGCTGCTCGGCCTGATCCGCGAAGGCGAGGGCGTCGCCGTCCGTGTCCTGGAAAATCTGGGAGTCGAGCTCTCGCGGGTCCGCTCCAACGTCATCCGGATGTTGGGCGAGACGACGACGACGGGTTCCGGCCAGCACCGGTCCAAGACCCCGACGCTGGACGAGTTCGGCACGAACTACACCCAGCTGGCCGAAGAAAACCGGCTGGATCCGGTGGTCGGGCGGGAAAAGGAGATCGAGCGGGTCATCCAGATCCTCGGTCGCCGCACGAAGAACAACCCCGTCCTGATCGGTGAGCCCGGCGTGGGCAAGACGGCCATCGCCGAAGGCCTGGCCCAGCGCATCGTCAACCAGGACGTGCCCGACATCCTCACGGACAAGCGGGTCGTCACCCTGGACATCGGCTCGCTCGTGGCCGGCACCAAATACCGGGGTGAGTTCGAAGAGCGCCTCAAGAAAATCATGGAGGAGGTCAAGGCGGCCGGCAACGTCATCCTCGTCATCGACGAGATGCACACGCTGATCGGCGCCGGTGCGGCCGAGGGCGCCGTCGATGCGGCGAACATCCTCAAGCCGGCCCTGGCCCGTGGCGAGCTGCAGTGCATCGGCGCCACGACTTTGGACGAGTACCGCAAGCACATCGAGCGTGACGCCGCCCTGGAGCGCCGTTTCCAGCCCGTCATGGTCGACGAGCCCAGCGTGGACGACACGATCGAGATCCTGCGCG
>JACMPN010000156.1 GCA_014377495.1 Candidatus Sericytochromatia bacterium | reverse complement strand
TTTTAGGCGATACTTTGTTGGTTTTTTCTTTGCTGTGGCTGCCCACCACCCTATCAAACCCCGTCACGGTGCCACCGACGCCGGGCGCAAGGCGAGATCCCAGGCGAGACGCGCCTCCTGCACCCCTGCCAGATCGCTTTCCCGATACAGGTGAAACGCCGGCACATGGGTGTCGACAAACAATGGGAAATCGTGGGCCATCGCCCGGATGCAGAAATGCCGGTCTTCACCCTTCAGACTGACGTTCGGCAACACCTGAAAGCGCACGCCCGACACCAACGGCGCCCGATCGATCCACGTGCAGGCACCCAGACCGCCGACAGGGTACACGCCTGGCTGTTTCAATTGCCGCAGAAACCCGTTGCTGGCCTGGCGCCAGGCGGGCGTTTCACCCTGCTCGTCGCGGAGGGCCATCGCGTAATGGTCCTGCACCCAGACGTTGGGCAGCGGCGGGTCGGCAGGATCCCAGGCGGTCCAGAAGATCTCGCTGACGATCGGCTGACCACTGGCCTGCAGCCACAGCAGCGTCGCCGGATGCAAGACCAGATCGCTGTCGGCCAGAAACACCGCATCATACCCTTCCGTCACGGCATGACGGAGGATCTCGTCCTTGTAAGCCGCTACGCGGTCGATCTGCGTCATCGACCACTGGTGCCGGTCACCGGCAACCCCGTACGGCTCCTGATTGTCCCGGTCCCAGACCGTCGCCTGATGCTGGGTCGCCCAGAGGTTCAGCAGGTTCTGGGCGGCAGGCTCGTTCCCATTCGCCACAAAGAGCCAGTCCCGCTGCCAGCCTGCCGGAATCTCCAGACCCGCCAACCCCCGCAGAAAATGCGGCAGGACTGTCGGCTTCTGGCGCACACAGCTGGCGACCAGCAATCGTTTTGGCGGTGTGTCGCTCGCAGGTGCTGCAATTGCGATGGGCCGTGCGGCCGCAGTGCGGGCCGTCAGGCGCTCTCGCAGGGCCGCAAAGGTGCCCTGCCAATTGTCATAGGCCGGGCAGGCACGCAGCAGCGGATCCGTTTCGTCGAGCAGATCCACCGCCAGGTGGATCGAGCCCTGAGTCAGCCAGGCCGTGATCAGGGACTCCCGCACGGCGAACGCAAAGGGCTGCAACGCCAGACTGCGCTGCCACGCCTCAATCGCCAGACCCATGTCACCAAGGGCCGACCGGGCGTCTCCCAGTGCCGCCCAAATCTCACCGTCGGTACCGTCGAGTCGGGTCGCGTGACTGAGCAGGTTTTGGGCCGTCGGCAGGTCGAGGGTCAACATGGCCAGTCCAAGGCCCTTGCAGGCCGTGGTCAAAATCAACTGGCGGGCCGCAGCAACATCGTTGGCACCGGCACAGCGCTCCCACCCGATGCGCCAGCGGTCATACGCCGGCGTGATGATGAAATCCGCCAGGGGCATGTCCGTGCCCGCCTGAGCCGCTTCGGTCGCCGCCTGCCACGCCTCGCACGCCCCTTTCCGGTCACCCAGGGCGACCCGCACCGTGGCGGCGTTCATCCAGGCCAGGGCATAACCCGGGTGCGCCGTCAGCAGCGTCGCAAAAGCAGCATTCGCCACCTCACCCGCCCGCTGCCGGGCCTCTGAGTGTGGCGCCGTCCCGAACAGGCGAAAGCCCGCCAGACACGCCAGACCGTGCAGCACCCGGGGATGATCAGCGTCCAGGGTTGCAGCGTCGTCAAGATACCGCTGCGCCCAGTCCTGAGCCCCCGGCGTCAGGGCATACAGCGCCTGCAATGCCAACGCGCAGAGTTGCGCCACCCGAGACAGCCTATGCCAGGCCCGATCGGCAGGCGGCGGCCAGGACATGGCCGCCAACTGGGTTTGCAACCTTGCCCAATGGCCGTCATAGGTTTCCCCGCTCAGCCGGACATGACCTGCCTGGCCGATGCGGTCACAGGTTTCCGGATCGGCCAGCAGCGCCGCCACTTGGGCATCGAACGACTCGGCGTCGTAGAGCACACAGGACACGCCGTCTTCCAGGTAATCCCGGACTTCGGCGTTGCCGGCCTCCATCATCAGGAGCCGCCCGGCCGCTGCCGCCTCATAGGCCCGGACGTTCATTTCGCCCCGCACCGAGTGGTTGAAGACGATCCGGCTCTGACTGAGCACGTCGCCGTAGGCTTCGCCGTATACACCCGTCAGCACAGCCACCCGATAGCGGTTGCTCAGCCGGGCGAGACGGGCCAGCCAGTGGGACCGCTCTTCGTGGATGGCGTGGTTAAAGTTGCCGATGAAACTGATGTCGTAGCGGATGGGCTGGTCCGGCTGGTGGCGGACCTTGGCGGGATCGACGGCATACAGGGGCCAGTAGTCGACCCGTGTCAAGCCCCAACCCTGCAACGCCGCCACCCCCCGCCGATCGATGAAAATCTGATCGGCCATGGGCAGACAGGCCACGACGCCGGACAGGCGCACGTTCCAATCCGTGCAGAGCAGGACGAGCGGGTAGGGGCAATCCGCCAGTCCCGGCGGCAAGAGGCGATACTCCGGATTCCAGACGACGACGGCATCGGGGACCCAGCCCTTCGGAAGTTCGGCGAGGACCTCGGCAAAAGGCCGGCCGTCATCGGCGAACAGGCGCGTATCAGCGTCGTCCGCATCGGCCAGCAGGTCGAAGACGTCCCGTTCATCCGGACTGACGGGGCCGGTCAATATGCGCAAGGCGGGGTCTCCATGAATACGGGCGCCATGTCAGCCATGATAGCGCCCGCCACGCATCTCGTCGCGCTGCATTGCAGGTGAGCGCCCGATACGGCTGTGTCCGCGCAGGGCCGTGCAAAGTGGCATCAGTGACGATACCAGTAGAGAGGATGCACAGATGCCTGCTCGCATCCCGATCGACCGTCAAGCCATTGCCACGTTCTGCCGCAAATGGCGGGTGACGGAACTGGGCCTGTATGGCTCCGTCCTGCGGGAAGACTTCCGGCCGGACAGTGATGTCGATGTCTTCGTGACTTTCGAAGGCGACGATACGCCCGGTCTGGCGATTGTCGACATGAGCGCAGGTCGCTGCCACGGCCCTCGCTGACGAATTTGGTGACTGCTTGCTGCCCACCAAACGGCAATCCGGTTGGCGATAAAAACACAGAGCTGCAGCTGTCCCTTCGTCATCCGTCTCCCACCCGCGGTGCAGGCGGTGAATCGATAGCGGCCCACAACCGTTGGCTGTGGACCGCCAATGCTTACCCGTGCAGTGTTTCGAGGTACTTTTCGGCAGCCACGGCGGCGATCGCCCCGTCGGAGGCGGAAGTCACGGCTTGGCGGAGGACCGTTTTGCGCACGTCACCGGCCGCATAGACACCCTTCAGGTTCGTCGCCATCCAGTCGTCCGTGAGGATGTAGTTGCCGTCGTCCATCGTCACCTGGCCTTTGACCAGG
This sequence comes from Candidatus Sericytochromatia bacterium, assembly GCA_014377495.1. Classification (GTDB taxonomy): domain Bacteria; phylum Cyanobacteriota; class Sericytochromatia; order JACMPN01; family JACMPN01; genus JACMPN01. The sequence continues at coordinate 2,596 of JACMPN010000156.1, read as the reverse complement.
GCCGTGTTCGGGTCCATGCCGACGAAGATGAAGACACCGTCCACCGCTTCGGTGTGGGTCTCACCCGTGTTGATGTTGCGCAGGGTGATGCTCTCCACCGACTTGTCGCCTTCGATCGATTCGACGACGGTGTCCCACATGAAGCCCATCTTCGGATTGGCAAAGGCCCGCTCCTGCAGGATCTTTTCGGCCCGCAGCTTGTCCCGGCGGTGGATCAGCGTCACGTCGGAGGCGAACTTGGTCAGGAACGTGCCCTCTTCGACGGCCGTGCTGCCGCCACCGATGACGGCCACCTTGCGGTCCCGGAAAAAGGCGGCGTCGCAGGTGGCGCAGTAGCTGACGCCCTTCGCCCGCAAGCGGTCTTCACCGGGCACGCCCAAAGGCCGGTACTCGGCGCCCATCGCCAAAATCACCGTCCGGCCCTCGTGGACGCCGTCAGGGGTGACGATCTTCTTGATGTCACCAGTGAGGTCCATGCTGGTGATCTCGACGCCCATCATGATCTCGGTGCCGAAGTGCTTGGCCTGCTCTTCCATCTTGGCCATCAGCTCGGGGCCGGTGATGTGCAGGAAGCCGGGGTAGTTTTCCACTTCTTCGGTGGTCGCCAACTGCCCGCCCGGCACGCCGCGCTCGAGCATCAGGGTCTTCAGCCGGGCTCTCGATGCATACAGGGCGGCCGACAAGCCGGCGACCCCGCCTCCGATGATGATGACGTCGTTCATTCAGTAACTCCTTGTGAAAACGGGCCGTCGCCCGCAGGCGCGGCCGCCCGTTCCGGCCGTTGCACGCAGAATTGTAGCCGAGATGCCCAAGTGGCCGTCAGGAAACGGCTAGAATGGTCTGACTACATCGTCCGCCCCCCGGCCTTCCCCCGGACCGGACCGGCCTACTCTGCAGAAAACAGCTTCAGCTTTCCTTAAATCCGGCCTAAAACACGAGAATGGAGGCGGTACGGTCCGTCGTTCCACATCGCGATCAACCCTTTTACAGACACACGCAGGAGCAGCACCCGATGACGAAACACCAGCGCTGGCTTAGTTTGGCCGTCCTCGGTGCCGTCCTGTCCGCCTGCGGCATCCGGCCCATGCCCATGGCGTCATCAGGCAACGCATTGCCAATCGAACCGCCGCCGATCGGCACCTTCGACGCCCAGGGGCTTTCCACCTCCGAGATCACCGTCGCCCTCCGCAAGGGTCAGGGGCCCGCTGAACTGAACGCCCTGGCCAAGTCTTTGGGCTATACGGTCAAAAAATACTGGCCCCAGATCAACTCAGCCGTGTTGCAGGTCTCCCGGACCGCCAAGCCCGTCTCGACGGGCGTTTCGGCGATGGCCGCCACGACGCTGGTCGCCTCATTGAGAAAGGCCAAGAGCGTCGCCGCCGCCCAACCCGCCGCCCAGGTGATCCTGGAAGGGGCCGATGACCCCATGTATGCCCAGCAGTACGGCATGCAGCAGATGCACGTGACGGATGCCTGGGCGATCGAGCCCGGCAAGGCGACGATCAAGATCGCCATGATCGACACGGGCGTCGACCTGACGCACCCGGACCTGCAGGCCAAGATCGTCCCCGGCTACAACGCCGTCAAACCCGAAGAATCCGTGCAGGACACCCGTGGCCACGGCACCCACACGGCGGGTATCGCGGCCGCCATCGGCAACAATGGCGCGGGCGTCATCGGCGTCGGCGGCAACTGCGCCATCATGCCCGTCAAGGTGATCGACTCCGGCACGACCGACGCCGTGATCGCCGACGGCGTGATCTGGGCCGCTGACCACGGCGCCAACGTGATGAGCATGAGCATCGGCCTCTATCGCCGCTCGCCGGTGTTCGAGCGGGCCCTGCAATACGCCCTCGACAAGGGCGTCACCCTCGTCGCCTCGGCCGGCAACAACGGGGCCAAAAATGATCCGGAAGGCAATCCCCACCTGCCGAGCACTTACCCTGGCGTGATCGAGGTCATCGCCACGGATGCGGCGGGCCAAAAAGCGGCGTTTTCGAACTGGGGCACGACGGCTTCCGTCTCGGCCCCGGGGGTCGACATCATCTCCACGCTGCCGGGCGGCAAATACGGCCCGAAGAGCGGCACGAGCATGGCCTGCCCCCACGTCGCCGGCCTGGCCGGACTGCTTTTGAGCAAGCACCCCGGCTGGAGCCCCGCCCAGGTCAAAAAGGCGATCGAGACGTCGGCCCAGGATTTCGGCACGCCCGGTTACGATCCCGTCTTCGGCTTCGGCCGGGCTGACGCATTAGCCGCCGTCAAGCTTTAAGGGTTTGCTTGGAAGCAAACCCTTGCTGCACTGAAAAACCATTGGGCCATGGGACACTGCTCTCAAGACGTTGTCGCCCGGTCGGAGATGGCCAGTGAAAATAACCCTGCTCAGCTATGGCACGCGCGGCGACGTGCAGCCGTTCGTCGCCCTGGCGTCGGCGCTGCAGGATCAGGGCGTCGACGTGCTTTTGGCGGCGCCGGACAACCACCGGGACTTCGTCACCCGGGCGGGGATCCCCTATGCGCCGCTGACCGGCGACATCCAGGCGATCCTCGAGTCGGAACAGGGCCGGCAATGGCTCAGCAAGGGTAATGTCGTCGCCTT
>JACMPN010000155.1 GCA_014377495.1 Candidatus Sericytochromatia bacterium | reverse complement strand
GCTGGCCTCGTCCAGCTGAGCCGGTGGCATCCCGACCGCATGCTGGTCGATCCCTGCTGCGGCACGGGCACCATCCCCATCGAGGCGGCGATGATCGGGCTGAACATGGCCCCCGGACGGAACCGGCGCTTCGCCTCCAGCGATTGGCCCCAGGTGCCGGCGGCGATCTGGGCACAGGCCTGTGAAGAGGCGGATTCGCTGGCCCGGAAGGACCGCGAACTGCGGATCTACGGCTCGGACATGGATGGCCAGGTGCTCAAGCTTGCCCGCTTTGCGGCGGAGCAGGCGGGTCTGACCGGTAAGATCTTCTTCGAGAAAAAGGAACTCAAGGATTTCCGTTCCCAGATCAAATACGGGTACATGATCACGAACCCGCCTTACGGTGAACGCCTGGGTCAGGATCGCCACTCGGCGGAAAAGCTGTACAAGGAAATGGGCGCCAAATACACGGAGCTCATCGGTTGGGGCTGCTACGTGATGACGGCCCACCAGGACTTCGAGACCTTCTTCAACTGGAAAGCCGAAAAAAAGCGCAAACTCTACAACGGCAACATGCGCTGCGATCTGTTTCAGTACAAGGCCCAGCGCCCGCCCAAGCGAGACGATGAGGCGGAACCCGATGTGGAAACGACGGACGACTCCGTTTTGGAAGACACCCAGGATTGAAAAGACCCTCCGCCAAGTCAGGCGGAGGGTCTTTTTGCAAGGGCTCTGGTGCCAGCTTAGGCGACGGTCTGTGCCAGGTTGACGCCGTTGCGGGTGGCGCAATGACGAACGTTGCGGCGCTCGTGGGGCAGCACGCTGAGCTGCATGGCCCGGGCGAACGCTTTGTCGGCCAACGCCCGCATGCCGACAGCCATCGCCGCCTCGGCCACGGAAACAGCCTCATCCGCCGTCTGGGCAAGCTCGATCAATCGGGCATAACCCGCCGCGACCACCACGGTAAACCCCTGGTCGATCGCCGCCTGCACGACGAAGCGGGCATCAGGCACCGTTGCCGCCAACACCACCGCCCGGCCGTAGGCCACCTCGGCCGCTTCAGCGAACCCGTGCTGCACGGCCGACGTGGCGATCCGCAAGGCCATCGGGAGAGACTCACACAACGTCACGGCCCTCAGGTGGGCCGAAGCCGCACCCTGCTGGAAACCACGCCGGATCGAGGCATCAGCGGCCCGCAGGGCACTGTCCGCCTTGTGGTCGCACAAGGTCTCGACTTCCACCGACATGGTGGTCAGGCGCAAACGCACCATCGCCGGAATGCTCATACGGGCCACAACAGGCTTCGTCTCAGCAGTAGCAGCGGTCATTTGGCGTCTTCCCCAATTCAGTTTTCGAATGGCTCTGTCTCTCTATAGACAGGCCATACATAAACCTTTCTTAATCCTCAATTAACGAAACCCTGACCTGATGCCGAAACTCGGCCGCCGGACGGGCCAGGGTCCGGAAACTTGGGGTTGGCGCGTTTTTTTGAATGCGTTTTGGCCGCCTGCCTCTGATCGGCGGTATGAGGCTGGCTTGCCGAAGCACGGCCCAGTCACACCTCTTGGGGCGCTTCTGCAGGGGCAGACAACACCCCTGTCGGCGACAGATTCGCGTCCGCGGGCATTGCGGCGGTGCCGTCGCATAAATCGGCCAAAATCGTCTCGGCGCGGCGGCCCCAACTGTGTGGTCCCTGGATGGCCGTGACGACGTTGGCGGCACAGGTCCGATAGCGCTCCGGGTCATGGAGCAGTTGGCGCAGACCCGCGGCAAAGTCCGCCGGCGTGGCGGCTACCACCTGCCCCACGTCTGTTTGCTGGACGAACCGTGCCGTCTCCGAGCAATCCGTCACCGCAACCGGCAACCCGTGCGCCAGGTAATGGAGCAGTTTGACCGGCAACGCCAGATCCATATACCGGTGGCGGTTGAAAGGCACGACACCGACCGCCGCCCGGTGCAACAGGTCACTCACCTCATCACCGCCGGCGGATTTCACCCGCAACCAGGGGCGATCCAGCCAGTCCGCCAACCGTTGGGGATCCGGGCAGACGATGCACAGCGAAAAGTCGGGATCTTCGGCCGCCAACAGTTCGGCCGCCGGCAGCAGGACGTCGAGGACACCATAACGGGGCGTCACTTCGCCGACATAGATCACGCCCCGACGGACATGCCCAGGGTCGTCCCGCCATGTGCCGCCCGGCGACAGCACCCGGCGATCGGGGGCCGAAAAGTGGTCCGCCAACATCCGGGTCGGGAAGTAGACGAATGTCGCAAAACGCTGGTACGCCCACATCGACAGGTGCCAGGCGGCTTTGAGCAATTTGTGTTTTAAGGGGCGGCTATCGAAGATGTCGGTAAACAACGGAAAACCATCACGGATATAGACGCTGCAGGGCGTCTGCCGCATGTGCCATAGCCAGAGGAGCAGGAGGTCCGCTTCCATGGCGGTCGACGTGGCGGACTCGACATAGACGCCATCAAACTGCCGCCACCCGCCACTGAGGATCAGGCGCCAGAGTGGCCGGCGACGCTCAGCCCGCGTGCCGGTGATGAACGTCAGGTCGCAGAGGGGTGACAGTGCATCCCGCAACGAGGCGATCCGCAGACGTGCAGCAGACTCCATCCCAGAAAGGGGATACTGGCCGATAAACAACAGTCGCCGCCCGGACCACGGAGACCTGACGTTGCTCATGCTGCCCACCTGACTCTGTATCCGCCTGCACAGCCGCAAGCCGGCTCAGCAGATCATTATAGCCCCGGCGCAAGCCTTTGAGGACCTTGTGGCCTGCAAGTGGCAAGGTCTGATACCGGTCCGACCCGCCTTGCGAGGCGGGTGGCGGGAGACTAGAATAGCCTGTCCCGATCCATCATTGCCGCCCCAATCAAAGGAAACACCTTGTCCACATCGGAAGCCACCACGCCATCGCCCGACGGGCTGAGGGCCTAGGCCGATGTGCGGCATCGCCGCCCTGTTTTCCCGCCAGGCAGGTACCCTGAGGCAGACCCAGGCCATGACCCGGGCGATCCGCCACCGGGGGCCGGACGACGAAGGATTTGTCTGCCTCGGCGGCGAGACCGCCCTGGTCACCGGCGGCGGCGATACGCCGGCCGAGAGCATGACCGATCGATTCGCCTACACCCCGACCCAGCGGTGGCAGGACGAGGTGCCGACTGGCACGGCCGCCGTCCTCGGACATCGCCGCCTGTCCATCCT
>JACMPN010000154.1 GCA_014377495.1 Candidatus Sericytochromatia bacterium | reverse complement strand
GGTTCGAATGGTGTTGCCAAATTGCCGGCGATGTAACCCAGACAACCCGCAAGTTTGCGCTCAAGGGACATGCCGACTGCGGTATAGGCATGGTGACGGGGGTTGTGACGGATGTCACCAACCCGTTTCTGCCGTTATCCCGAGCTTGCCGGGGTCCGGGCGAAAATGTTCAATCGCCCTCAGGGGGCGCATTGGGGCTGCTTGATTAAAAGCATGTTGTTTTAGTTTAAGTCGTGAGGCTGACGATTAAAGTCGGTTAGATTTGCTTTAAGCCGCTAGCCAGGCGGCCTCCGCGACCGTTAGTATGATCTCAGTATCCATACCAAGCGAAGCGGGAAGGGCCACACATGGCTACAGAAATCTCGACACTCCAATCATTGAAAGCCGTCGACGCTTGGATCGGTGTCATCAACTCGAACATCAACGGCGGTGTGCGGACGGCGTTCAAGGCCAGTCGGCTCAAGTTCGGTGGTTCGACCACGGAGATCCAGCGGCCCGGCGACCTGCGCTCGACGCCCCTGCAATTTCCGGAGCCGTCGTTAACCACGGTCAATACGGTTATCGATTTCAGCCAAGGTGCGGTTATCGGTAGTAGCGAGAATACCCACCTGGCGATCAAGGGCGATGGCTACTTTGTCATTGTGGATCCAGTGACGGCGGGTGCGTCGGCGATTTCGACGGGCCTCGTTGTAACCGGCACCAACAGCCAGATCTACCTGACCCGTGATGGTGAGTTTCATACCAACGGTCAGGGCTACCTAGTCAACAGCGACGGCTATTTTGTCGTTGCGGTGAACACCATCACCGGCGCCAACCCCCCCAATCTTGGTACGGGGACACTGCGATTGGTATACAACAATGTGGATCAGTCGACGCTGGCGGGCGGTACGGGTGCGGATGCCGTCAGACTGACTGACTTTATCGACAATACCTTCAGCTCGACGACGTCGAGTGCCAACGGCGCCGCCTTCACGACGGCCATGGCTGCCGCCAATGCGACATCGACGATCAAAGTGGACCGGGGCGAGCAGAACCTCAAGTTCAGCAAATATGGTTCCACGGTGTACGATTTCGGCTACACGGCGTCCGGCACCATCCCGGCCAGTTCCATCATGTTCACCCGGGCCACCCCTGCCGACAATCAGATTATCGGCAAGTCTCTAGAGTCCTCTAACGCCAGCATGACCCAGTCTGTGCCCGAGTTGAGCCTGGCGCAGAAGCTGTTCTCGGCGTTGACCAAGGTCATCCAGATTCACCAGACGAACACGGACGCCGTCATCAATCTGATCCGATAGCACGGGGGCGTAGACGACATGGTAAATCCAGACTATGCGGTGGCGGTTTGGAACGATCTAATCGGTGCCACCCCGGTCTCGGACAGCAAGAAGGCGCGCGAGCTCCTCTTGCGTGTTCAGGGCCGGGAGAGGTCCAAGGGTATGCCGGCGACCTCGTTTGAGGCGGCTTTTGTCGCGGAGGAAGAGGGCCCGTTGCCAGACGCAACCGCAAGTGAACCGGTCTGCGAAGCGTTGCCGGACAACCTGCATGATTTGCTGGCGATGTTCCATTGATCGAGAGGATGAACCGTCATGGCTGAACAACCGCCCGCTGGGAACCCCTTGGACGCCTGGATGGCACACATTGATCAAAACCAAGACGGCAAAGCGCCTCGGGTCCGCCAAGCGAACCATAAGGCGGGTGACAAGCAGCCGCCGAATCCTCCAGCTAAGCCTTCTCGCTAGGGGCTGGCCGAACACTTTTTAGACCCCCCGTTCCGGCCTGTTAGGTTGGGTCCGGGGGTTTTGTGTTGTTGGCATCACGGCAGTGCCTGAACCAGCGACGCAGGGAGCATGCAAAGTTCCGTGAAGCGACCTGATGGTATGGCGGCAGCTTCCTGTGTCATTTTTTCCCTGACACCCGGTTCCGGAAACCTGGCGATCGAAGGTCTCTTGAGTCGCGTGCTGCGGCGCCAAGGCACGTCGGTGGCGATCGTCGTCTGCAACGGGATCCGGTCCCGCTGTTCCCTCGAACTCCTCCGACCGCAGGTCGGTGCCCGCACAGCAACGTGTATCACCTGTGTCGCCAATACAGAGGAGGCGCTTGCCGACTGGGCAGGTACCAGGGCGGACGTCAGCTACCTGGGTGACTGGGTCGATCCCCATCAGCTGGCGTCCGCTGAAACGGCCATTGCGGCGCTCACCGACGAGGCTCTGCTCACCTATACCTTTGATGGCCTTCCGCTTGGCAGTTGGATAAACATCGCCTTGCGGGTCGACTATTTTGGCGAGTTGTGGCGAGAACTGCCGGATTGGCCCGCCAAGGCCCGACTGTGGCTGCAAAGCACCGTGGCCACGGCCCTTGCTGCGTCCGCGTACTTTCGACGGGAGCGGCCTGACAGTGTCCTTGTCCTCAGCGGGATCACCCCTTCTGAGCGGGCCATCTGGGCACTGGCTGAGCGCCACGGCGTCCGGTGCGTCATGTACGAAGGCGGACAGCGCCCTGCGGCGATCATCCTCCGGGATCGCTCCCCTGCCTGCCTGTACGACTTCTCGCCCGAGTGGCACGACTGGGCCAATGTGCCACTGTCGATCGCAGAGAGTTGCATCCTCGATCAGACACTCCATACACGCCGACGTTCGGGACCCCAAAGCCTGTTTGTGCTGTCGCCGCCAGAGACCACCGACCTGGCGGCAGTCCGGGCGGAGCTGGGCCTGACGACGGGGCGTCCGGTCCTGGTGGCCTTTCCCAGTTGCTCTGCCGATGCCAGCGGAGTTGCCGACGCGGCCTTTCCGTCGCAGACAGCCTGGCTGGAAGCCTGTGTCGCCTTTGCCGTCACGCACCCTGAGGTCGATCTCGTCGTCAGGGTGCACCCGGCAGAGGAGGTGTTTTCCACCAACCGGGGGGGGCGGCATTATTTGTCGCGCAACCGAGCCGCAGACGTTATCGCCCGGCGTTGGCCACAACTGCCGGCCAACGTCCGTGTCGTGCCTGCCGCGTCAGCGACGAGTTCGTACGATCTCGTGCAGTTGGCGACCCTGGTGCTGACCTATGTGAGCACCCTGGGTCTCGAAGCGGCGGCCCTCGGCCCCCCCGTCATCACCGCCGCTAGACCGCATTACTGCGACGTAGGCTTCGTCTGGCCCGTCGCAAGTGCCGCGACATTCGTCGTGCTTCTGGAGCGCCAGTTGGCTGAACCGGCGGCGCCACCCTACGGGCGGGAGTTGGCCAGGCGTTATATGTATTTCTGGTTGCTCCGCTGCACGCCGACGCTGCCCGGCCTGCCGTCGGCTTTGGCCGACCAGATGGCCGCCCCAGTCACACCGTTGCCGTTCTGGGAGGGGCCGGGCGATGCGGGTGGGCCCGACCGCATTGCCGATTACCTAACGGGCCAGGGGCCTTTTGTTCTGCCGCCGCCGGCCTGGCGATATCGCGACGCTGACCTGCCGTTGCCGGTGGGGACGGGCCCCGTGCCCCTGGTCGTCGTCGTGCCCGACGACTGGCCGCCGGAGGATCTGGCTGAGCAAGGGCTGGCACCGCTCCTCGCCGCAGGCGGGCCTGTCCGGATCAAGGTCGTTACCGCTGGTCTCGGGATGATAGAATCTGCACGGTGTCTGGATCGGGCCCAGCGGCTCCTGGCTGGGCAAGGCGAGGCCCTGGGGATCGAGTTGCTGCCGCCGGATACATCCGTTGAGGCGTTGGGTCGCTGGCTGATGATCGCAACGGCAATCATCGGACCACGGGCGGACGGTGCCCCCGTGATGGACATGGCCGACGCCTTGCATGTCCCCGTGCTGGCGCCGCCCGCCGACCCGGCCGAGGCGCAGGGTCTGCGCTCCAGGCAGCTGCAGCCGTCATTGCCTGTGGCCCCACCCCATACGCCCGTCCGCCTGAGTGTCTGTATCGCCGCGGACACTGGCGAGGGTGATGCCCTGGGGATCACCCTCCCCAGTGTCCGCGGTCATGCCGGCGGAATTCTGGTGGCGGTCGCTTCGGCGGAGG
>JACMPN010000153.1 GCA_014377495.1 Candidatus Sericytochromatia bacterium | reverse complement strand
GGATGATGTCGCCCAGGTAGCGGGGCATGCCGGGCACGGCGGGCATCGGCTCGCCGCCAGTGTCTTCCTCGTTGCTGAAGCTGTGCACGTCGGTCGGGGCATCGATGTCCCGGTATTGCTTGTTCAGGCCCTGCATCTCGGCATCGGTGACGAAGCTGACGCTGGTGCCCGTGTCTTCGGGCAGGCCCATCTCCCGCATGTAGCGGGCCATGGCCTCCGTCCAGTGGTTGTCGTCGACGGGTTGCTCACTGCGGTTGTCGAGATCGATTTCCATCATGGCTCCTTGGGGCTTGGCGGGGGATCCGTGACAGCGCCCTTGGCGGATGGATCGTTGGCGGCATCGGCGATTTCGTAGGCATCGATGATCGCCTGCACCAGCGGATGCCGGACGACGTCGACCCGGCTGAAGGGGGTGAAGGCGATGCCCGGGACACCGGCGAGGATGCGCTCGGCCTCACGCAGGCCCGACGGCCGGCCCTTGGGCAGGTCGATCTGGCTGAGGTCGCCTGTGATCACGGCCTTGGACCCGACGCCGATGCGGGTGAGGAACATCTTCATCTGCTGGGGGGTGGTGTTCTGGGCCTCGTCGAGGATGATGAACGCCTCCTGCAGGGTCCGGCCCCGCATGTACGCTAGCGGGGCGATCTCGATGACGGTGCGCTCCAGCAGCTTATGCACCTTTTCGGTGTCCATCAGCTCATAAAGGGAGTCGTAGAGGGGGCGGAAGTAGGGGTCGACCTTGGCCATGATGTCGCCGGGCAGAAACCCGAGGGCCTCACCCGCTTCGACGATCGGCCGGGTGAGGATCAGACGGTTGACCTGCTTGTCCCGCAGGGCGATGACGCCCATCGCCACGGCCAGAAAGGTCTTGCCCGTGCCCGCCGGCCCCAGGCCGAAGGTGATGTCGTGGTCCCGAATCGCCTCCAGGTAACGTCGCTGCATCAGGCTCTGGGCCTTGATCGGCTTGCCCCGCACGCTGGTGATCAGGGTTTCGCTGAACAATTGCTGCAGATTGGCCGTGGGTTCTGCCTGCAGCATGTGCAGGGCATAGCGGAACTTGCGCTGGCTCATGGCGTCGCCGTGCTGCCACAACGGGGCCAGGGCTTCGATGACCTTGGCGGCCATGGCGATATTGTCGTCGGCACCGTTCAGGACGAGGCACCCGTCCCGGATGGCAGCGGTGACGTGCAGCTCGACGTGGAGGATTTTGAGGTTTTCGTTGTCCCGACCGGCGAGCCGGGCTGCGGCGGGGCCGTCGGGAAGGGCGATGGTGATTTCGGACATGGTGTACCTACGTTAACATTTTATCCCGGCGGCCAACCTAGGTCGCGGCCGCCGAGCAAGTGGAAGTGCAGGTGGTCGACGCTCTGTCCCGCCGCATCCCCGTTGTTCGTGACGATGCGGTAGCCCGTGGCGGCGACGCCGTTTTTGACGGCGAGCTGGTTCACGACCTGGAAAATGTGCCCCACAAGGTCGTTGTCCTGGGCGGTGAGGGCGCCGGCACCGCGGATGTGGCGCTTGGGGATGACCAGGATATGGATCGGGGCCTGCTGGTTGATGTCGTCAAAGGCCACGACCTGCTCGTCTTCGTAGGCGTAGGTGACGGGGATTTCCTTGGCGACGATGCGGCAGAACAGACAGGATTCGCTCACAAGCCCTCCTTGGGGTTGCAGACAGGGACAGCCGGGTGGCTAGCGGGATTCGGCCAGCTTGACCAGTTTGGCACCGAGGACGGCCGGATCGATCGGCATCCGCAGATACAGGCTGGCGCCGGCACTGAGGGATTTCATCTGTTCAATGAAACTGCCCCCCCGGGGACGCAGGGCGACCAGCGGCAGTTGCTGGTTTTCGGGTCGCTGGTGGATCGCTTCGAGGACGTCGACGCTCTCGGCCCACGACTCGATGGCCACGACGACGACGTCGGGATGCTCACTGAAGGTCTGGGCCAGGGCTTCCAGCTTGTTGTTCGCCCCGACCACGGAGGTGCGGGGGATGTCGGCGAGCGCCCGTTCGACGAGGCGCTTGAACGTCTGGCTGGGACTGACCACGAGGATTTTGGGCAAGGCAAAATACCACGGTTCGGGACTGCCAGCGGCATCCGTCTGACGGGGGTCAGCGTCACCGCACATCCACACTATACCCCCACCGGGTGCGAATGCGGCCGTCGTCGGCTACGGCCCATCCCCGTCCGTGGACCCGTCAAGTCTGCCGTCGCCGTAGCCGCCCTGCGACCGGAGGTTCTACACTTGATGCGGAACCTGCCGGGGACGACTCCGGTTGGGTGAAAGGTTGCCTTCCCCCGCATGATCGATCGTTACACCCTGCCCCTGATGGCCCGCATCTGGGCACCGGAGAACACCTTGCGCAAGTGGCTCGAAATCGAGCTGCTCGTCATCCAGGCACGGGCCGAGCTGGGTGAGCTGCCTCAGGAAGTGGCCACCCGCATCGCCGCCCAGGCCTCGCTCGATGCCGAGTCCTATGCCAAGCACCTGGAGGCCACCCGACACGACGTGTCTGCCTTTCTGCTGATGCTCGAGTCCCAGCTTGGGGCCGACAGCCGTTATCTGCACCACGGCATGACGTCTGCCGACATCGTCGACACGGCCCTCGGCCTGCAGCTGCGTGAGGCCTCGGACCTGCTCATCGACGATCTCCAGCGGCTGGGCAGCGCCATCAAGGAAAAGGCGTTCCTCTACCGCGACACGCCGATGATCGGCCGCACTCACGGGATGCACGCCATGCCGACGACGTTCGGGCTGAAAATGGCCCAGTGGTACGTCGAGGTGCAGCGTCACCTGGCCCGGCTCTACCGGCTGCGGGACGTGGTCAGCTTCGGGATGGTCTCGGGCCCCGTCGGGACGTATGCCCGGCTGAATCCACGCATCGAGGAATTCGTCTGCCGCAAGCTCGGCCTCAAGGTCCCCGCCGTCACCACCCAGATTTTGCAGCGGGACCGGCATGCCGAGTTCGTCAGCGGCCTGGCCCTGATCGGCAGCTCGATCAGCCGCTTTGCCACCGAGCTGCGCCATCTGTCCCGCAGCGAGGTCCACGAGGTCGCCGAGCCCCAGAGTCCCGGCCAGCGCAGCTCCTCGGCCATGCCCCACAAGCGGAATCCTGTCCATTGCGAGCGGATCAGCGGCCTGGCCCGGGTGCTGCGGGGCTACGTGCCGACGGCCCTGGAGAACATTGACATCTGGCATGAGCGGGACGTCAGCCACTCCAGTGCCGAGCGGATCATCCTGCCCGATTCGACCTTCGTGCTCGACTTCATCCTGCAGTCCTTCACGGGGATCATCCAGGGGCTGCAGGTCTACCCCCAGCGCATGCTGGTCAACCTGTCCGAGTCCGGCGGCCTCATTTATTCGGGTCAGGTCCTGCTCGCCCTGCAGGATGCCGGGATGCCCCGTGAGGAGGCCTACGCCATCGTCCAGGAACACGCCGTACACGTGCAGGACGAGGGCGGCTCTTTTCACGAGGTGCTGCGGCGCGACCCGCGGGTGACCACCGTCCTCGGCGACGATGCGCTGAGTGCCTGCTTTTCGCTGGAGACGACGCTCCAGCACGTGGATTACATCTTCAAACGGGCGTTTTCGCCCACGGGGGAATAATGGATCCGAAGACCGGCGCCCGCATCCTGCAAGGCAAAACCAAAGACGTCTACGAAGTCGAGGGCAGCGCCCAACTATTGCTGCATTTCCGTGACGACGTGATGGCCTTCCGCGACCGGGAGCGGGCCATCGTCCCCGGCAAGGGCGAGTGGGGGGCGGGCATTTCCGTGGCCCTTTTCGATCGGCTCGGCGAGCAGGGCATCCCCCACCATTTCGTCCGCAAGGTCGGCGAGGCCAGGCTGCTGGTCGAACGCCTGAAGATTTTCCCCTTTTTCATCGTCGCCCGTAACCTGGCTGCCGGCAGCCTGGCCAAGCGTTTTGGCCTGGAAGAGGGGTCGCCTCTGGCCTCGACGATCGTCGAGTTTTATCCCAAGGATCCGGCGATCGGCAAACAATGGGTCAATGCCAGCCATATCCGGGCCTTCGGCTGGGCGGACGACGTGCAGTTGCGGACGATCCGGACGCTGACGGACAAAATCAACGAGACCCTGGTTCCCTACCTGTCTGAGGAAAAGGGCCTCGTCCTCGTCGATTTCCGGTTGGAGTTCGGCCTGAAGGGCGATCAGATCATGCTGGCCAACGAGCTCAGCCCGGACAACCTGCGGCTTTGGGACATGGCCACGGCGGAAACCCTGGACGGGGACCGTTTCCGGCAGGGTGTCGATCAGGTGAAAGCCGCCTATTACGAGATCTACCGCCGGATCTGTTTGAATGAGTAGTTAGCCGGTCAACGCCAGTTATGACGGTGGTTCACCATCCTGCGCCAGCTTGCCCTTGCGTTTCGGCCGATCCGAGAGCTTCTTCAGCTCTTTCTTAAAGTCACTGATGTAGTTCCGGTCCTGCCCGATCCGGAACTGCTCGTAGTGGTTCTCGGCAAGTGCCTTGGCGACTTTGGCTTCAACCCCGCCGGCGTTGGTCAGCACGTCGTACCCGTTAAATTGGAGGAGTGCATCGAGCTTGCTTGCCCAGTCAACCATTTTCATGGGGATGAGGCGTTCGGCCTGCAGTTCGGCGAAATCCAGGTACATCGTGACGATGCGTTCCAAGGGTTTGATTTCGGTCTCGGCCAGGTAGTTCTTGGCAACGCCCACATCCGCTTTCATGATTTTGCCATCCGGCGCATGCTTCCAGGTCTGCAGCCCCATGTTCGGTTTGTCGGCGTCGGCCCTCTCGGCGATGATCCCGGCGGCTGTCTTGCCAGTGATGGCCCAGTGCAGTTTGTTCTGCACGGTGGCGAAGAACGCCCGGGTGGACTCTGCCTCTTGGTTGTAGTCGATGCTGCATTGTTGGTGGATGTCGGCGATCTTCAGATAGAAGCGGCACTCGCTCTGATCTCCCGGATCTTGGCGATCAGTTCGTCGAAGTAATCCTTGCCGAAACGGCTGCCCTGCTTCATCCGCTCGTCGTTCAGGACGAACCCTTTGACGATGAAATCCTTCAAGGTCTGAGTGGCCCACATGCGGAATTGTGTGGCTTGAATGCTGTTGACCCGGTAGCCGACGGCGATGATGGCGTCGAGGTTGTGGTACTCCAATTGGCGTGAAACGGAGCGGCCGCCTTCATTTTGAACTGTCAAAATTTCCTTGACAGTTGCGGCTCGATCCAACGCGTTCTCTTTGTAAATGTTCTGCAAATGGTAACTGATGCCTTGCTTCGTGGTGCCGAAGAGATCCGCCATTCGATTGACAGTGAGCCAGAAGGTTTCCCCCAAGTAGGTCACATCCACCCGCACCGTTCCACTGGGATCCGCGTACAGGATCAGGTCGGACGATTGGCCTTCCGGCGCTGGAGTCAGGTCTGTCACGGGTCGGCGTCTTCCTCTTGCACCAGGCAGTCTAGCGCAGGTCGTGACCGGCGTTGCGGCCTCAGACCCTGCCAGGAACGATCAAAAGGAAGACCGTTTCATGCCGACCAACGCACTCAGTCCGAACAACCTGTGGCCCCTGATTGCCTGCAGAGTTGACCTATTTAGGTCAATGTCGGGAACTTTTTGTAGGCAAGCGCCGTCTCATCACAACATACCGATCGAGACGTCGTCGCCTGGCCGCCGATGGCAGTGCTCCGCAGAAATGAACCGATTTTCAGTTTCTTTAGGAGACCTTGCCCATGCGCCAGCGTGTTTTGCCCATTTTGTTGTGCCTTTCTCTTGCCGGGTGTGTGGCGGGGACCCCGACCGCTGGAACCAATTCAGCCCCGAGGCCCTCCGGGGCCCCGTCCGCCGTTCCCCAAGGCACGCCGGCGGCTGTCCCGACGGGGACTCCGACTGCTGGTGCCGCAGCCGGCGCTTCGGCGGACATCCGGCCGGAGACGCCGTCAACCACCGGGACTCCGACGGCCCTGCCCAGCACGCCGAGTACAAGCTATGGCGGCGGCAGTCAGTACCAGGCCCCGGCACTGCGGGCGGGGGATGTCGACGACAACGTCGGCTTTCCGGCCTACCTGACGTATCTTGCCAACTTCCGGGACTTCGGCGTCCGCAAGGTCGATGTCTCCGAGCGGATCACCATCCGCGTCATGGACACCAGTCAAAAGGGAGTACCTGATGCCCAAGTGGCTGTCACTGCCGGCGGCGGTCTCCCCTTCGAGGGGCGGACGGCCTCCGACGGGCGCGTGCTCTGCTTTCCGAAGACCTTCACCTCGGCCGCCGATCGCACCGTCTTCACGGTGACCGCCACCAAGAACGGCCAGACGGTGACGACGGAGCAGCAACGGACGAACCCGACCTGGGAACTCGCCGTGCCGATGGCGGTGAACCGGGCTGCTGCCGCCAACCTGGATCTCGTTTTCCTGCTGGATGCCACGGGTTCCATGGGCGATGAGATCGGCCGGATCCAGGCCACCATCCGTACCGTCTCTGATCGGATCAAACAACTCAACGGCAACAAGCGTCTCAGGCTGGGTCTCGTCGCCTACCGGGACCGTGGCGACGCGGAACCGCTGGTGGTGCAGGATTTCACCGAGGACCTGTCGGCCTTCCAGAGCCGGCTGGCGGCGGTGCAGGCGAGCGGCGGCGGCGATACGCCGGAAGACCTCGAAAACGGGCTGAATGCAGCCCTGAGCCGCATGTCCTGGTCCGTGGCCGATGCGACCCGCCTGGTCTTCCTGGTGGCGGATGCGACGCCGCACATCGACTATCCCCAATCCTTTCCGTATCCGGAGTCCATCGCCAAGGCTGTCAAAACGGGTGTCAAGCTTTACCCGATCGGGGCCAGCGGTCTGGAAACCACCGGCGAATACGTGTTCCGCCAACTGGCCCAGCAGACGCTGGCCAAGTATCTCTTCCTGACCTACGGCGGCCAACCGGGACCTGGCGGCGGCGTCAGTGCGACCGTGGGGTCATTTCAGGAGAACAACCTCGACGAGCTGATCGTCACGATCGTGAAGAACGAGCTGGCGCCGCTGTCGCAATAGTGGTGGGCCTAGGCGGCGATTTTCACCGCCCCATGATCGTCGCAGTGGCCGGCATGTTGCCGGTGCAGACGGCCGTTGATCAGGTGATCGACGTGATCGCCGTGGGGCACGGCTGGATAGTCCGTATGATTCTTGACGCAGGCCGTCTGCCGGCATTCCGTCGGGTTCTGGCTCGTCACGTCGATCTGGGTCTCGTCCCAGTGGCCGCCGTGTGCCAGATGCAGGTGCCCGTCGTGGAGGAACGCCTCCTTATCGAGCCACAGGATGCGTGGATGGCCGCAGGCGTCGCCGTGTTGATGGGTGTGGGTTTCGTGGGTGGAATGGGGCATGGTGGTCTCCTTCGCCCATGATCCTGATTTTTGCCCTCATTGTCCGACAGGAGACCCTGCCCCACTCACACTGGCGACCGGCACGGGCCCCAAGCGGCCCCGGTCAGCCTGATCCGACGCCCGAATGGGGCGGGGCGGTCCGGCGGCCCGGGGCCAACGGGGGG
>JACMPN010000152.1 GCA_014377495.1 Candidatus Sericytochromatia bacterium | reverse complement strand
TGAGACCCAGCGCCAAGGCGACACCGATGGCCCCGAATGCCCCCAGGTGCAGCCAGGCGAAGGCAATGGCGGCTGCCCCGCCGGTCAAGCCGACCAGGGAGCCCAGGCTCAAATCGATCCGTCCGGAGACGATGACCAGAAGCATGCCGACCGACAGGATGCCGGTCACCGACATCTGGCGCATCAGGTTGGCCAGGTTCCGGGGACTGAGGAAGACGCCGTCGGTGAGCACGGTGAAAAAGCCGGCGATCGTGACCAGGGCCAGGATCATCGTGTAAGCGCGCAGGTTCCAGGTGCGGCCTTGCGGCCGGACCCACGTTTCCGTCTGCGGGGATTCCGTGACCGCCACCTAGGTACCTCCCGTCGCACAGCGCATGATCGACTCCTGAGTGGCCTCGGCCCGGGAAAACTCGCCGGCCAGCCGCCCCTCACGCATGACCAGGATGCGGTCGCTCATGCCCAGTACCTCTTCCAGTTCCGACGACACCATGACCACCGCCATGCCTTCCGACACCAGACGATCGATCAGGGAATAGATTTCAAACTTCGCCCCCACGTCGATGCCCCGGGTGGGTTCATCGAGGATGAGCAGGCGGGGTGAACGGGCCAGCCACTTGGCCAGGACGACCTTCTGCTGGTTGCCCCCGGACAGGGTGGTCACGGCCGCTTCCAAAGACGGGGTCTTGATTTTCAGGTCGTCCGCATAGCGTCTGGCCAGCCCCGTCTCCAACTCCGGCCTGACCAGTCCGGCCCGGCTGACGGCATCCAGGTTGGCCAGGGCGATGTTGCTTTGGATGCTCTGCTCGATGATCAGGCCACTGCCTTTGCGGTCTTCCGTGGCGAGGGCCAAGCCAGCAGCGATGGCATCGGCGGGCGTGCAGATGGTGACCGGTCGGCCCGCCACCGTGATCTGCCCACTGACCAGGCGGCCACCGTACGCGCCGAAAAGGGTTTCCACGACCTCCGTGCGTCCGGAGCCGACCAGACCGGCGATCCCCAGTACCTCACCTGCCCGTACGGCGAAAGAGATGCCGTCCACCACCAGCCGCCTGGACTCCACCCGGTCGGCCACCCGCAGATCCTGCACGGCAAGGACCTCTGCCCCGACGGTGCGGTGGCTGCGGGGGAAACGTTCCGTCAACGCCCGGCCCACCATACGGGCCACCACGGCATGCTGGTCCAGGTCGCCAGCCGCATCGGTGCCCACCGAGGCACCATCCCGCAGGACGGTGACCGTGTCGGCCACAGCAAAGACCTCATGGAGTTTGTGGCTGATCATCAGGCAGGTGACGTCCCGGTCCCGCAACCGGCGCATGATGGCCAGCAGGGCCTGACTCTCGTGTTCGGCCAACGCGGCCGTGGGTTCATCCAGCACGAGGAGGCGGGTGTCTCTGGTCAGGGCCTTGGCGATTTCCACCAGTTGCTGCTGGCCGATGCCCAGGTTCCCGAGACGGGTCATGGGACTGACCTGCAGGCCGACTTCCGCCAAAACCTTGGCCGCACCCGCATACATGGCGTCCCAGTCCACCAAGCCCGGAAACCAACAGGGTTCATGGCCCAGATAGATGTTTTCCGCCAGTGACAATTCGGGCACGAGGGCCAGTTCCTGGTGGATGATCGCAATGCCCGCAGCCTCGGCATCCCGGATGCCCCGAAAATGCTGCTCCTGCCCATCGATGCGGATCGTGCCCGCGTAGGTGCCGAAGGGATAAAGGCCGCTCAGGATCTTCATCAGGGTGGACTTGCCGGCCCCGTTTTCGCCGCAGATGGCATGGATCTCCCCCCGTTTCACGCTGAGGTCGACCCCGGTCAATGCCTTTGTCTGGCCAAAGGACTTGACGATGCCCGCCATGGCCAGGATGACGTCGCTGGTCGTCCCACTCATGGCTTTTTGGCCCCACCTGAGCCGTAGACAGCTTCACGGGTGTGGACGCCCTCATCGGCCAGGATGCGGTCGATGTTGCCCTTGTCCGCCGCCACGGGCTCGACGAGGATGGCGGGGATGGGCCCGTAGCCGTTGTCGACCTTGGCCGTGGGCTTCAGGGGCTGGCCTTTGGCCATGGCGACGGCCACTTCGGCGCCGGTGTAGGCGATCCGGCGGACGGATTTGAAGACGGTCATGGTCTGGGTGCCGGCGACGATGCGCTGACAGGCCGCCAGGTCGAAGTCCTGACCGGTGACGAGGACCTTGCCGGCCAGTTTCTGACCTGCCAGGGCCTGGATGGCACCTCCGGCCATGCCGTCATTGGCCACGACCATGGCATCCAAACGGTTCTGCTCGCTGGTCAGGGTGTTCTCCGCCAGGCGCAGGGCCTCCGACGGCATCCAGTCGTTGGCAAACGGTTTGGCCACGATCGTCACGTCACCCCGGGCCATGGCCGGCTTCAGCACGTTCATGTGGCCGTCGTACACGAGGTGGGAGTTCGTGTCGGTGGAACCACCTTCGATGAGCATATAGCGGCCTTTCGGCTTGTGGGCCAGGGCGTACTCGGCCTGGATCTCGCCCACCCGCACGGCGTCGACCGAGACGAGGAAATCGACGTCCACATTGCGGATCAGGCGTTCATACGAGATGACCTTGATGCCGTCCCGATGGGCGGCCTGGACGAGGCGGGCAGCGGCGGAGCCGTTGTGGGGGACGACGACGAGGACGTCCACACCCAGGGTAAGCAGATTCTCCCCTTGGGCGAGTTGCACGCCGTCATCGTTGTTGGCGGCCTGGACGATGACCTTGGCGCCCAATTGCTCGCAGCGCTCCACGAAGTACTTGCGGTCCCGCTGCCAGCGTTCCTCGCGCAGGGTGTCCATGGCGAAGCCGATGGTCACCTGTCCCGGCTGGGCCCTGGTGAACGCCAGACGGTCGGGGGCCAGGGCTTTGGCGCCGGCGAGGGCTGCCAGGCCCAGGACGGCGGTTCCAGCGGCGATGATGAAACCTCGATGCGACATGCCGCCAGTGTACCGGTTTAAAAGCTGTCGCAGGAAGCACCGGCCCCCTCGTCCAGTTGCGAGAACCGGCAGCGTCCTTTTTCCCGGCCGAAAGATGGCTGTTTATGGCCGGAGTGTCTTGTTGCCGGTCATCTGGGCATTCACCCTTGGCGGGATCGACAGCCCGGCAAAAAAGTCCGGCTTTGGTCGCACATCGGCAACGAATGCCCCGTTTTCGAGATGCGCCCACAGCCATTGGGGGAGAAAGGCCCGGGTCTCATCGGGGTTCAAGGTGGTGATGCGGCCCGTGTAGGGCTCGATCAGCGGCAATTTGAGCTTGTGTGTGAAGGTGTGGGCGATGTGCATGCGCGCCACCATGCTGCCATACAGCCGTGCCTCGCCTTCGCCTTTCGACAGCATGAAGCCATAGGAACGACAGGAGAAGGGCCGGCCATCGTACACGCTGCATTGCCCGTCGACGAGGAGTGGACATTGCAGGCTGACCGTTTGCATGATTTGCCGCAACGGGGCGCCCGCCAGGGCATCAGCCAGCTTTAAAGCCAACACGGCTTGCAGCGGCCGTTGTAACTCCGCCATTTCGATGATGCGGTTTTGCGCTTCAGGCGCCAGCCGCAACAGGTGCGGGTAAAGCGCCTGCCACTCCAGGCTGCTGACCTGGGGCGGCGTGTAGCAGCACTGGTTGCATCCGGGCCTGCAGGCAAAGGGGGGATTGGTGGCCTGGATCTCGGCGATGAGGGCGTCGGTCACCCAGTACAGATCCCTGTCATCGCCGGTCTGACCCAGGTTGTCAGAGGCGACGGCCATGGCGTGATAGGCGTTGATCCGCTTCTGCTGTTGTTCGGGCGTCTCGATGACAATCGGCTCGATGGACATACGGCAAAGACCTCAATGACACGCTGGGCTACCGATTTGTGTCAGCATACGCCATCGCCTGAGGTCCGGCCTCAGGGGGTCGGTGCCATGGCTGAGGCATGGGGCGGGACGTCCCGGGGAGCCCGGTGGTGTGGCAGCGACGTCAGTTCCAACTGCTGCATGGGCCAGCTCTGCGGGCGGGCGCCAGCTTCACCTGTCTGCAAGGGTTCAGGGACCGCGATCGATCAGTTATTTCCCGAGACCATTTTCTCCCAGGCGGCATGTTCAGTGCACGCATACCGTTCGGCGAAGATCGGATGGAGGATGACGGCTTCAATGGCGTAGGCCGACTGGCTGCCTGCCAGTGCGACCAGCGCGATTGCCGAGGAAATCCAGACGTTCACGGCCACCCCACTTGAATGCCAAATACCTGTTATGCCCCAAGAGCGTGCAAGGATCGTCCCCCATGATACCGAAGGTTTACGGGCTGTTCCCGGGATTCGGAGCGGCGGGCCGAGTCGGCTGTCAGGTGCCCGTGTGGGTCCGGGGTCGCTGCCGTGCTACTTTGGGACCGAGCGATGTGGCAGGCCTTCGCCCGATTACACGGGTTCGATCCGACCGACGCCCGAGTGCGCGCTGCCGATTGACGGACGCGTCGGCGATTGGCAATTATTTAGCCCGATGAGGTCGGCGGCCAATGGCAGTGGTGTCTTGAGGTATCGGGACCTTGCGCCTATACTGATGCGTCCCCTGACGATGGCTGATCGCCTGTTCGGTCATCCTGGCAGGATGAAACTGCTTTTCGCTGCAAGGAGTTCGCCGTGGCCGCTGTCGTTCCGACGCTGAATCAACGCAATGCCTTCCGCCGCATGGCGGAAACGGCCGGGATCACGGCCACCCAACTGGCGGAAGAGATCGAGATGCCGGTCGATTTGATGACTCGCCTCTTCGCTGATGAGCGACTGATGCCCGACTCCCAGATCTTCGTGCGCACGGGCATGTACTTCTGGGAGACCCCCGGCGATTTTCTCTCGGTCGATGCCGCAGGGCCCAGCCTCTGGGACCTGATCGGTCAGCCGGAGCGGGCCGGCGAGACCTTCCGGATCACGTTGTGCGGCATGGGCAATCTCGGGCATGTCTTTGCCGGCAGGTTGGCCAACCGGCCCGGGATCCAGGTCAACCTGCTCGTCTCGTCGCCAGAGCGGGTGGACGCGTTGATGACAGCCATGGCGGTCAACGACGGCATCCGGGTGCGCGCCTCAGGTGGTGACTCCGTGGGTAGGCCCCACACCGTGACGGCGGATCCGGCGGCGGTCATCCCGGAGTCGCAACTGGTGCTGTTCTGCGTGCCCACCCACGTGCAGCCGGCCCTGCTGGAACGGGTCGTGCCCCACATGACGAACGGCACCCTGTTGGGCGCCATTCCGGCTGTCGGGGGATTCCACTGGCTGGCCCAGCAAGCCCTGGCCAGGCATGACAAGCAGGCGGTGGTCTTCGGCATGGTCTCGATCCCCTGGATGTGCAAGGTCGTCCAGCAGGGTCAAGAGGTGCGGATCCTGGGCGCCAAACAGGTCAATGGCATCGCCACGCTGGCCCAGGACAGGGTCCAGCACGTGGCCGACCTGATGGCGGCCCTGACCGGTGCGGCGGCCTTCGATCTGGGCAGCTTCCTGCAGATCACCCTCAACCCGGGCAACCAATTGCTCCATCCCGGCATCATGTACAGCCTGTTCCGTGACTGGCAGGGTGAGGCCCTGCCCTGGGCAGAGGCGCCGCTGTTTTATGAGGGGTTGAGCGAAGCGGGAGCCGGGATCCTCAGCGATTTGAGCGACGAGTTGCAGGCGATCCGGGCGGCGGTGGAGGCCGCCCAACCGGGTTTGTCTTTGGAAGCGGTTCTGCCATTGCAGATGTCCGTGCTCGGGACGTATGGGGACCTCATCCCCGATCAGACTTCCCTCCGGACGATCATCGCCTCGAATCCGGCTTACGCCGGCATCCGCACCCCGATGCGGGCGGTTGCCGGTGGACTTGTCCCGGAATTGAACAGCCGCTTCTTTCATGAGGACGTCCCCTTTGGTCTGGTCGTCCTGCGCAGCCTGGCGCAACTGGGCGGCGTCGCCACCCCGAAGCTGGACATGATCCTCACCTGGGCCCAGGGCCTGATGGGCAAATCCTACCTGGTGGACGGCCGGATGACCGGGCCGGACATGGCGGAGTCCGGTGCCCCCGTGTGCTTCGGGCTCACATCCATGGCCGAGGTCATCCACAGCAGTGAGCGGGACGGCCTGACTACCAGCCTGGTCGGGTAACGCCCGTCAAAAAAGCCGGCGGAGCCCGGTCCGCCTTGAGCCATTCATGACCAGGCGGCAGATGGCCTGATCCGGCTGGATGGCCAAGCAGAAACCCCATTTCCGGCACCCACGTTCAGCGATGCCGGGAGCGGTCGTGCTCCCGGCATGCGCGAGACTCTGCTGTGGCGCAGCGACACGGGCATCCCGCCGTAGCGCCCATGCACCGGATATGGCAGTTATTTGCAAGGATGGAGCACCCCATGGGCAACGATGCGGTCAAGTCGATCAGTCCTCTTGGCTTTCCCTGGGAAACGTCCGATCCATTCCTGTTTTGTGTCTACCACAACGACGCCTATCCGTCGGGCAATGACCAGATGGGACCTGCAGCCTCGCTGGCAGGTCGGAACATGGGGCAGGACTTCACGGGCAAAGACGGCTGGCGCATGTACCACGGGGAGACGGTGCCGGGCTTTCCGCAGCATCCGCATCGTGGCTTCGAGACGGTGACAGTGGTCCGGCGCGGGGTCGTCGACCATTCGGACTCGCTCGGTGCCACCGCCCGCTTCGGCCAGGGTGATGCGCAATGGCTCACCGCCGGCAAGGGCATCGTGCATGCGGAGATGTTTCCGTTGCGCGACCGCAGCGGCGCCAATCCCCTCGATCTGTTTCAGATCTGGCTGAATCTGCCGCCGGCAGACAAGTTTGCCGACCCACACTTTGCGATGCTCTGGGCCGATGAGATCCCCCGTCACGTGGCGACTGATGATGCCGGTCGCCGCACCGAGGTGACCCTGGTGGCCGGCATCATCGGTGACCTGCAGGCGCCGGCCCCGCCCCCAAGCTCCTGGGCCTCCCGGGCCGATAGCGACGTGGCGATCTGGACCGTGACGATGGCGCCGCACGCCGAATGGATCCTGCCCGCGGCCCGTCCAGGGACGAACCGGACGCTCTACTTCTTCCGGGGCGAATCGCTCCATATCGGCGGGACGCCGGTCACGCCGATGCATGCCGTGGGCCTGCAGGCTGACGTCGAGGTGCGGTTGCAGAACGGGGCTGCGGATTGCGAGTTTCTGATGCTGCAAGGGCGACCCATTGGGGCACCGGTGGCCCAGCATGGTCCGTTTGTCATGAACACGCCTGAG
>JACMPN010000151.1 GCA_014377495.1 Candidatus Sericytochromatia bacterium | reverse complement strand
TCTCCAGCGGTTCACGCAGCATGGTCCGTCCGCCTCCGTCCGCAAATCCTGGCTCGTTTACAACCTGCCCCAAGCCGGTTCAGTCACCAATCTAGCACGTTTCCCGCCACCGGCCACTGCCGTGCCCAAGGGGCCAAAACAGGGCTCTGGCCAGTTATGTGTCGCCGGCCCGGTGGGCGGTCAGACTGCGGGGCGAACCCGCCGAAAGCGGCGTGCGACGGCATCCGGGGGCTGGTCTCCTTTGTGCCGTCTGCAGTATACTGAGGCCGCTCTCCACCCACGGCCAGGCAGTCTGCTGCCGGCGCCGTGCGCTGCGATTCCGCTCGGGGGCAACCGGTATACAGCGGACCCACCGCTCAGCTTGACAGTCATTCCCATGCTCACGTGCCGTCCCTATGTCTCCGATGACCTCGTCGCCGTGCGGTCGCTCCTGACGGATGCCGACGCCGTGGTGCAGGGCGATTGGCTGCATCTGCATCACCGGGACCTCACCGGCGTGATCACCGCGGATGCGGCCGGCGCCACCTCGACGATCCTCTGGCAGGACGAGACCCTGTTGGTAGCCGGGCGCCCCGTGCAGGCGAATCAGGTGCGCATGGTCGCCCAGCGGGGGGATCAGACGAGTGCCGAGGGCCTCAGGCAAGCCCTGCACCATCTCGCTGGCCAGCCCGGCCCCGTCTGTCATCTGCTCGTCGGCCGCGTCACCCGGCCCGGTTGGGACAACGCCGGATTCGTCCCCCTGCGCTGCGGCCTCTCGCTGCACCTGCCGGCCGCCCGTGGCCTGCCGGGTCCGACGGATACGACCCTGCGTCCGGCGACGGCGTCGGACATGACGGCCATCATCGGCCTGGCCGCCCGGCGCAACGCCACACTCACCGGGCCCACCGTCCGGTCGGCGGCGGCTTGGCGGACCTGGTTCCCGGTTCTGCGGCAACCCGTCAGCGTGCTCCTCGCCCAGGGTCCGGAGGGACCGAGCGGCTATCTGCGCCTCCGCCTCGATGCCGGCGAGCCGCAGACGGCCGTGGTCGAGGAATGGGTGGATCTGGACGCCGCCGCCCTGCATGCCTTCTTCGGCTACCTGCACTATCTGCGTGGCCTGGGCTATGCCGTCGATGCCAGCTCGCTGCCGGTCGACCGTGGCCTGCTGACCGTCAGTGGTCCGATTGCAGGCGTACGGGCCTGGGATGAACGGGGCGTGGCGGTGCGGCCGGGGCTGCCGGCGTTTTTCCTGCCGGCGCTGCGGTATGGGGCAGGCCCGGGGCGGCTCTGTCTGGGCGTCACCGACTCCCTCGGCCAGTGGCCGGCCCGGCTGGAGCTGGCCTGGCGGGACGGGGCCCTGACCGCCTGGCAGCCGACCGGGGCTGAGCCGGACGTCAGCCTGTCACTCTCGACCCTGGCGGCGCTGGCTTTCGGCGACGTCCAGCCCGCAGCGGCGGCCGAACTCGGCTGGCTCCTGCCGGCCGAGGCGGAACACTTACAGCACCTGGACGTCTGGGCGCCCCAGCCGTTTTATCGTTACCCCGGGGACGAGCGGCCGGGGATCACCGGCGAGCGGGGCCGCCTTGGCTGACCTCGTCCGCCGGCCGTTTCAGGCCGAAGACACTCCGGCCGTCTGCCGCCAGCTGCTGAGCGACAGCCTGGTCGCCGGCAAGCCCTGGCCGTTGGGACGCACCAACGGCACCACCGGTTACGTCTGGGAGCAGGACGGGGAGATCGTCGGCAGCAGGCTTTACCTGGCCGAGCCGATCTGGCTGGGAGGCGGGGAGGTGACGGCCCTGCACCTGACGGATGCGGCATTTCGGATCGGGGCGTTGGCCGTGGCGATGAGTGCCCCGCCCCAGGCGGATGCCGATGCCATCGTCGCCACCCAGGCGGCGATCGCCACGCGCCTGAGCACGCGGCTGCCGATCGACACCGGATTCTCGCCGCTGCCCATCGGCACCGAATACAGCCTGCCCCCCGGCAATCATTGGCCGGGGCGACCGGGCGGCATCCGGCTGGCCACCCCTGCGGACCGGCCCGTCATCGAAGCCCTCCAGGCACGGCGGGCCATGGGTCTGGCCGGCGGGCGCGTCCGCCGGCCGGCCGACTGGCACGGCCGGATCTGGCCCAGCGTCGCTGCCGTCGACGACATCACCCTCCTCATCCACGAGGGCCGTGACGGTCCGGACGGCTACGTCATGGCCACCGTGACGCCGGGCGAGGTGCCCCGGGTGTCGGTCAACGAGTGGGTGGAATTGAGCGGCGAGGCCCGCCGCAAGCTGCTGCACGCCCTGATGATCCTGGGTGGTCCCGGGGCCAGCCTCGACATCCACCCCATGCCCCCCGACGCCCCCTGGCCGCAACTGTTCGACGGGCTGCCCGCCACGGCCCGGGTGATCCGCCCCTGGGAATGGCGGGCCGGGGCCATGGTGCCCTTTCTCGCCGGCATGCGGTACGGCCCGGGCAGCGGCAGTCTGCGCCTGGCGGTGCGCGACCCGCTGGCCGTGTGGCCGGCGTGCATCGAGCTGGCCTGGGCGGAGGGCCGGTTTCTGGGTGCGGCCCCGACCCTGGGGCCACCGGACGTCACCCTCGCCATCGACAAGCTGATGCTGATCGCCGTCGGTGAGATGCCGGTCGCACAGGCCGACTACCTGGGCTGGCTGGAAGGCTCGACGGAAGCCAAGAGCCGATTGGCCCAAATCTGGAAAAAGCAGCATATTTACCGTTACTGGGCGGATCTGCGCCTTTATTACGTCCTCAGGCGCTCGCCGGGGCAAGGATGACGGCCGGCCATGGGGACGGTGTCCCGGGGACTTGGAAAAGGGGAATGGGCTGATGCAGGTCACACACGTACCGGAGGCGGAATGGCCGGGGGTCGCCCGATTCCTGGCCATGACGGCCCCGAGCCGCACCGGCTGGCAATGGCTCGATTGGCTGACCGGCCAACTCGCCAACCCCCTGGCCGTGCTGCTGGGGGTCCGGGAGCAGGGGCAGTGGGTGGGCGCAGCCCTGCTCGTGCGGGAGGAAACCTCGATAGCCGGCCGATGGCTGCCGGTAGCCGAAACCAAAGTGCTGGCCGCCCATCCCGGCGTGCGTTGGATCGAGCTGACGCGGGCCTTGATCGCAGCCGCCACCGCCTGGTCCGGCAACCACCGGGCCGTGTTGCTGCGGTGCGAGGAGACCCCGGCTTGCGCCCTGTCGACCTTCGGGTTCGTCCCGCAGGCCCCTGTGACCGTCGTGGCCTGCCGGGCCGGCCAACTGGCCCGGCAACTGCAGGCGAATCCGGTGCGCCATGCCGAAGCGGCGGACATGGCCGGCATCGCCGCCCTGTATGAGGCACGGGCCCTGGCCACGACCGGGATGGAGCGCCGCAGTCCGGCGCTCTGGCAGGGTCTGGCCGGGCAGCTGGCCCCACGCACCTCGCTGTACCTGATGGTGGCCGACGGCCCCGACGGGATCGACGGCTACGTACTGTTCAAAAAGGCCGGGGGAACGGGAGACAAGCCGATCCTGCAATTGCTCGAATGGCTGGACCGGGGACCGGAGTCGACCAGGGCCATCGTCCGTTATCTCAGCCTGCTCGACCCGCTCGCCGCCGAGCTGCGCCTGCCGCTCTGGCCCGATCGGCCCCGCTCCCTGATCCTGGGGACGAGCGGTGAATGGACGGCGACGCTGCGCTGCGGCCCGAGTCTCGTCGTGTTGGACGCGGCGGCACTGCTGGCGGCCCATGTGCCTGGAGAGGGACTCGTCATCGCCATCGGCGACGGCCCGTCGGGCGGCGTCTACGCCGTGGCGGACGGCAGGGCCGAGCCGACCATCCAACCGGCAGACGTGACCATGAGCAGGCGCGTCCTGGCCCAGCTTGTCGGCGGCCACACGCCCCTGGCGGAGGCCCTGGGGCTCGACAGCATCAAAGGCACCCCCTCGGCCTGCGAGGCCCTGGTTGCGGCCTGGCGCCCGCTGCCGTTTTACCGTATGCCCCACCACTAATTCCGATCGCCATACTGGCCGCCACTCCCCCGAAAATCGCCAGGAGATTCCGTGATGTCCTTTGCCACCGACCTGCCGACGCCCACCCTGTCCGGGATGACGGCGGCCGCCATGGCCCTCCTGGAGGCCGTGACGGCTGATCAGCAGGCAGGCTGGGGCGGCGGCGCCATCACCGCGGCCCCCTATGACACGGCCTGGGTCGCCCGCATCCGCCACCCGGAAGATCCCGCCCGGCTCGCCTTCCCCGACTCCCTCGCCTGGCTGCTGGCCCATCAGGCGCCCGACGGCAGCTGGGGCAGCGGCTTCCCCCACACCCTGCTGCCCACGATGGCCGGACTGCTGGCCCTGCGGCTGGCGCCCCTGACAGGACCGGACCTGACGGCCCCTGCGGCGGCTGCGGCAGTTTATCTGCAGGCCCGCCTGAGCACCTGGGCCCCCGGCCGGCACGAGAGCGTCGGCTTCGAGGTCGTCGCCCCGTTCCTGCTGCAGGAGCTGGCCGGTCTCGGCCTGCATTTCGACTTTCCGGCCCAGGGGGCACTGATGGCCCTGTATCGGGAAAAACTGCTGATCAGCGGGCCGGAGCTGCTCTACCGTGGCGAGTCGAACCTGATCCATTCCCTGGAGGCCTTCGGGAGCACGCTCGACTTCGCCCGGCTGAAAAACCAGCAGGCCGCCAACGGCAGCTACGGCTGTTCACCGGCAGCGACGGCGGCGGTCCTGATCGCCGGCCCGGGCTGGGACGAGCGGGCGGCAGGCTGGCTCCAGAGCCTGTCGGAGCGGGCCTTTGGCGGAGAGCCTGGCGGCATGCCCAACGCTTACCCGATCGATGCCTTCGAGGCGAGCTGGGTGGTGAGCAACCTGATCCACGGCGGCCTGTCCTTGACGGCCCTTCCCCCGGCACAGCGTCAGCAACTCGTCGCCTGGCTGTTGGGGAGCCTGACCCCACAGGGGGCGAGCATCAGCCGGGTCGTGGGGCTGCCCACCGATGCAGACGACACGGCGATGGTCCTGCACGCCTTGCACCTGCTCGGCGAGATGACGGGCGTCGAGACGCTGCTGCCGTTTGAGCGGGCGGACCATTTTGCCTGCTTCCATCAGGAGCGGGGCGCCTCGATGAGCACCAATGCCCATGTCCTGTCGGCAATGCTCAGCCTGCCGCAGGCAGCCAGGACCGACATGGCGGGCCCCGTCGCCAAGGTGACGGACTTCCTGTTCGGGATCCGCCATGCGGACGGTTTCTGGCAGGACAAATGGCACGTCAGCCCCTATTACGCCACGGCATCGGCCGTGCTCGGCCTCGTCCGGCATGACGATCCGGCGGTCCGGGAGCGCCTCCGCCCGAGCGCAAACTGGATCCTGGCGACCCAAAAGCCCGATGGCGGCTGGGGCCACGGGGCCGTGTCGACCCTGGAGGAAACGGCCTATGCCCTGCAGATCCTCCAGGCGTGCGGCGAAGACGGCCCAGCCCTGCGGCGGGGCGTGGCCTGGCTGGGGGACGGGTTCGCCCGTTGCTATCCGGACCGGGGCGACACGCTCGCACAGCTATGGTTGGGCAAAGAAACCTATGCACCGATCCGGGTGGCCTTTTCGGCCGCCATCGGGGTGCTGCTGCGGGCCACCTCCGGGGCTTATTTCGACCTGACCCATCCCCTGCATACGGATGCCGGTGCCGCAGTCAGTCCTGTGCCGGCCGATTTGGCCCCGCTCCGGACGAGGGCCGGGGCCCTGGCGGCCGAGATCACCCCGTGGGCTGCCCGGTTTCCGATCGTCTCGCCGAAACGGTTTCAGGGCGCCTGCCTGGCCGCCGTCGTCAGCGATCCTGCGGCCGAGCCCGGCCGGCTGGCGGCCCTGGCGACGTTTTTCCTCAGCCTCTGGGCGATGGACGACGTCATCGACGGGGTCATCCCCGCCGGTTACGATGACGCCCAGCGGTTGGCGATCCTGGGCCACCTGCGCCGGGTGACGACGGGCGACACAGCGCCACTGGCGCCGGACGGTCTGCCGGCGGATGCCATGGCACCCTGGGCCCAGGCGGTCAGCCTCCACGCCGGGGTGTGTGACTCCCTGCGGCAGTCGCCGGGCGCCGCCTCATACTATGCGGCTTTCGCCCGCCGTTTCGGACTCATGCTCGACTCGTGGAAGCAGGAGGAGCGGTGGAAAACCGACGCCCTGAGGCATGGCCGGTATCCGAGCGTCGCCGACTACCTGACCAATGGGCGGGAGTCCGTGATTCACCCGGCGATCCTCATTGCCCTGCTGGTGATGCAGCCACCGGCAGCGATGCCCGCCTGGCCGACCATCGCCGCTGCCGTGGAACCGGTCCTGATCGCTGCCGGCACCGGTGTCCGGCTCGCCAACGATCTGCGCTCCTACGTCCGGGATCTGGCTGAGCAAAAGCCGACGGCCCTCTCGTTACTGATGCGGGAGCAGCATCTGGACCTGGCCGCCGCCGAAGCCGGCCTGCTGGCGGCGATCGCCACCCAGCGCCGGGACCTGGACGCGACGATCGCGACGCTGCCGTCCTCCCTGTCGGCCTGGGGCGCGGAAGCCGGACGCCTGACGGGCTTCGGGATCGACGTCTACCTCGCCCGGGAGTTTCACCAGTTCCCCCCGTCTAGGGAGGCGTGAGGCGCATCCCCGTCAGGATCTCAGCCAGACGGGCGGCGAACCCGGCCGGCGTCGCTGCGGCCGGCACAGCGGCCCGGGCGGCTGCAGCCATCTGGCGGGCCCGAGCCGGATCCGCCAGGCACCGCAGGGCGGCTGCGGCCAGGGGTTCGGCATGGCCCGGCGGCACGATCTGAGCGTTGACACCTGTCGACAAGACGTCTCCGACTGCCCCGCCGTCCGCGGCAACCAGGGGGACTCCGGCGGCCATCGCTGCCAGGACGGGGGCTAAACTGACGGTCTGGCGCATCGGGACCCAGACCTGATCGCACGTGGCCAGGAACCGGCCCAGATCGGCGTCGTCGCCGACAGGCACCGTCTCGACCGCCCCTGCCGGACCCGGTGCCGAGGCCGCCCAGTCCGCCAACTGGCGCCGGACCGGCGCGGTCGGGTCCACCCGCAGCACCAGACGGGACGCCGGACAGCGGCCGTGGACGGTCCCGAAGGCCGCCAGGACCTCGCCCAACTCACTGCCGTCCCTGGCCATGCCGATGACGCCGATGCGCAGCACCTCAGCATCGGCTTGCCGGTGACTGGGCAGCGGCAAGTCGGGGCGGACTGGCGACGGCTCCAAAAGGACATCGGTCAGCCGCCCGGGACGTGCGGGCTGGACGGCCGTCGCCATCTGGCGGGTGGCGGCCACCACCCCGTCCGCTTCCATGAGCGGCCAAGCCATAAATGGCGCCCAATAACCGTGCTGCAGGTCGCCCATCACGTCGGTGCCTGTCAGATAGACGAGTGACCGGGCACCCCAGCCGCGGGCCGTCTGAATCGCCGCATGGCCGTAATGTCCTGGCTGGGTGACGATGACCAGGTCGCCAGGGGCCCGCTGTGACAGCGTGCGGGCCATGGCCAGGCGAAACGGGGCGATCTCCCCGAACGTCGTCCGGATTTCCGTGTAGCCGGCGGGATCAGGGGTGTTGTCGACCCGATACGACCGGTCGACCGTGTCGATGCAGGTCGTCATCACGTCGACGGACCAGCCGAGTTGCACGAGTGCCGTCGCCAGGCACCAGGCTGGGCGCCCGCTCTCCCAGGTGTCGGTCGTCGGCCAGTGCCTGGGCACAATCACCGCCCGGCGGACTGCCATGTCGCACCTCCATCCCGATCCGGCCAGCCCCCGCAACCGGCGCATACGGCCGCAGGATCGCTGCCCTGCCGTCGATTATACTGGAGCGAAACGGCCGGCGCTGACAGTTCCGGGCCCCCTAAAGGAGAGCGATGACCCAGCCGTTCCGTCAGCCCCTGACCCTGGAACAGGCCGCCCGCAAGCAGGCCTGGTACACCCGGGGACGCAGCCTGGCGACATACAGCGACGTTCTGTTCCGGTCTGAGCGCCCCATCCCCTGGCAGCCACCCACCATCCGCGAGGCGTTGGCGGAGCAGGGCAGGCTGCGTGGCGACAGTCCCCTGACCGTCGTCGACTTCGGCTGCGGCGCCGCCGTCGCCCTCTGCGGGATCGCCTTTGCGCTACAGGCACGGGGCGTGCCGGCCCGGGTCGTCGGGATCGACAAAGCCAAAGCCGTCAGTGGTGGCGACGCCTTCGACCTGTTCCCCGACCATGCTGAGGGCCGGCAGGAACTGCTGACCCTCTTTGCCGACGAGATGGGACTGCCGGAGCCCATTCCCGCCATTGAGGCATTTGCCTGGCCGACGCTGCACCGGCTGGATCTGGAAGTCCACGAGTGGCCGCTGGCGCCCGACAGCGTGCATCTGGCGATCAGCCTGCTGACGGTGCCGTTTCTCGCCGACAAGCTGAGATTCATGGAAAGGGTCTATGCGGTGCTGGCCCCCGGCGGCGTGGCGCTGCTGCACCTGGACCTCTACCGCCATGCGACACGGCAGGGGAATCACCTGCGGCGGATCTTCCTGCCCGGGGATGTCACCCTCGACAGTCTGGTGGTGGACCAGCAACAGCGGGGGCTGCTGGTGGCGAACCGCCCGTCCGTGACACCCTGGGAGACCTCCAGCGTCCTCGTCATGCGCAAGACGGCAGGGACGAGGCTCGATTTCGGGCTACAGGTCGTCGATGCCTGCGCCGAGGCCAACATGCCCTTCACCCCGCCGGAGCCCTGGGGCACGCGCACGGCTTACGGCCCCCGGCTTTAGAGGCTGCACGGAAAGCCCCTCGGTCGTCTGGCATCGAGTGGCTGCGCCAGGCTGCGTTAGCGTTCCTCACCGTACCGCCCCGGGTACGCTTCGTCACGCTGCCTTGCCTGACTTTGCCCCTCGACACCAGTCTCGG